>JALEII010000031.1 GCA_022770345.1 Clostridiales bacterium
TCACAGCGTAGTACCATCCTGCGGTGATAATTGATAGCTTCGACCTCATCAGTCGCAACTGACGTTGCGCCAGCTTCCCCTCCAGGGGAAGCCTTTCCTCAGAGTGGGCAAGTCTCTACTCCTAGTTTAGCACACTCCCCCAGTCGTGGCAGAAGCCACGACAGCCCCCTCTCGGAGGGGGCCAAGAGACTGTGCCTCATCGCACTGCATTTTGCCCCCCACGGGGCTCGCAATTTCGTCCCGCATCTATCCAAAAGGAAGGAGAATCCCCTATGAAAAAAATGACCAAGGCCCAGCGGATCGAGAATCGGGACGGCTGGCTCTTTATGGCCCCCGCTATGGTGATCTTCCTCACCCTGGTGGTTTTTGCCATCATCGCATCGTTCCTTCTGGCCTTTACGGAGTGGAACTTTCTCTCCGGCCTGAAAGGCATTCAATTTGTCGGCCTTGACAACTTTATCAAGCTCTTTACCCGTGACCGGAAATTCAAGATGGCCCTGGGCAACACCATCCTCTACGCCGTGACGGTGGCCCCCATTTCCATCCTTCTGGCCCTTGTCTTTGCCTACATGATCAACGACAAGGTCTACTTCAAGAAGTTCAACCGGCTTTGCTTCTTCGTGCCCTATATTTCCAGTATGGTAGCCCTGGCGGCCGTGTTCCGCTTCCTGTTCCGCAGCGACGGACCCATCAACCTGATCCTGACCACGCTTGGGGTCCAGGAGGTCCCCAAGTGGCTGACGAACTCCACACTCTGTAAAATCCCCATTATCTGCGTCATGGTGTACGCCGGTATTGGTTTTAACCTGATCGTATATATGGCCGCCCTGCAAAACGTCCCCCGGGAGCTTTACGAGGCGGCGGAGGTGGACGGCGCTTCCAAGGGCAAGCAGTTCTTCAAGATCACCCTGCCCATGCTGTCCCCCACCACCTTCTACCTGTGCATCGTCCGTCTGATCGCCGCCTTCAAAGCCTTCTCTGCCATCAACATCATGGGCTCCAGCGGCAACGCTCCCAGCTTGGTGACGGAAATTTACGCCAACGCCTTTACGTCCTACAAATTCGGCTACGCCAGTGCCGAGGCCTGGGTGCTGGTGGCGGTGATTCTGGTGGTCACGGCCATTCAGTTCTGGGGCCAGAAAAAGTGGGTCCACTACTAAGAAAGGAGGACAAACCCAATGAAACGTGAACGAACTTCCAAAATTCTCAATACCGTCTGGGTCACGGCCTGTGCCATTATCTTCCTGATGCCCCTGCTGTGGATGCTCTCCTCCTCTCTGAAAACCGGTCCGGAGGTCTTTGCCAAGGACTTTACCTGGCTGCCGAAGGTGTTCCAGTGGGAGAACTATGTGCGCGTCTGGACTGACAGCAAGGTCCCCTTCTGGAAGCTGTATGTGAACTCCCTGACCGTCAGTGTGGTGGGTACCCTGGGCCAGCTGCTTATTTCCTCCCTGGCGGGCTATGCGCTGGCCAAGCTGCGCTTCCGGGGCAAGAATTTTGTGTTCCTGCTGATGATGATTACCATGATGATCCCCGGACAGGCCACCATCATCCCCCGCTACATGATGTTCTTCTCCGTGGGCCTGTATGATACCCTGTGGGCCTTGATTTTGCCCTCCTTCTTCTCCATCAGCTCCATTTTCCTGCTGCGGCAGTTCTATCTGGGTCTGCCCAACGACCTGATGGAAGCGGCGAGAGTGGACGGCGGCAGCAACTTCCAGATCTGGTCCCGCATCCTGCTGCCCCTGACCAAGCCCGCCATGGTAACGGTCACGGTGCTGAGCTTCATTTCCAGCTGGAACGAGTACCTGAGCGCCCTGATCTTCCTGCCCAGCAACAAGAATTACACCGTGTCTCTGGGCGTGCAGTATTGGATGCAGATGACCGACGAGTACAATTTGATGATGGCCGCCGCCGCCAGCACCATTCTGCCCATCATCGTCCTGTTCATTGCTACCCAGAAATACTTTGTGGAGAGCATCGCCACCACCGGTGTGAAAGGATAATTCCATGTACGAGCGCATTTATGCAAAGAATACCGCCGCAGCTCCCAAGCTCATCGCCCACCGGGGGCTGGCGGTGGACCACCCCCAGAATACCCTGTCCGCCTTCCGGGCGGCGGGGGAAACGGGATTCTGGGCCATTGAGACCGATGTCCACAAGACCAAGGACGGCTTTCTGGTCTGCTGCCACAACGAGACCGTGGACGTCACCTACGAAGGCACGGGCCGCATCCCGGATCTGACCTGGGCGGAGATTCAGGCAATGCCCAACCGGCAGGACAAGAAGGAGCGGATGCCTCTGTTCCGGGAGTATCTGGAGATTTGCAAAAATTCCGGCTGCCTGCCCTTCCTGGAGATCAAGACCGCTCCCCCGGAGGATATTCTGAAGGAAGCACTGGACGTGTTCCCGGTGGATGAAATTATTTTTTCCGGTATCCATCTGGAGCCGCTGCTGAGGGCACGGGCCGTCTGCCCGGAGATTTTCCTGCACCATATCTTCACAACACCTGAGGAAATGGCGCAGCTGGAAAAAATTGGTAATTGCGGCGTGTCCTATAAGATCGACCACCTGGCCGACGCTCCGGAGGGCCTTGTTCAGCGGGTTCACGATGCAGGAATGCTGCTGTGCCTCCGTGCGGCGGACACCCGGGAGAAGGCACTGAATATGATCGCCGCCGGACTGGACTATATGCCTACCAACAAACTGACCCCTGCGGAGGTGCGTCCATGACCGGAACCGAGCGGATCCTGAATGGAAAATTCTGGTATCTGCTGACAAAACTCTCCCAACTTCTGGAGCTGAGCCTGCTGTGGACCCTGTTCAGCATTCCCGTTTTGACCATCGGGGCATCTTCGGCGGCTCTTTTTGACCTGCTGGGGCGGCTGGACACCATGGGCAGCAAGACGTTTTCCACATTCTGGGAATCCTTTCAGGCCCATTGGAAGTCCGGCAGCCTCTGGTGGTTCTTTACGGCGGCGGTGGCAGCATTGGGGGTTGTGGACCTGAGTATCTGCATCCCCAATTTTACTACCGGCTATTTTATGGCCGTCGTCACGGGACTGCTGGTGGCACTGCTGCTGATTTTCACCTGCATGAGTGCCTATTTGCTGCCCTTGTCCATCACCGGCGGACGCACCTTCCGGGAAAGTCTGCGCCCGGCCATGGTTTTCGCCCTTTCCAACATCGTCGGCAATATTCTCATCGTGCTGACCCTGGCGGCGGGGACCTGGATCCTGGGCCGCATCTGGTATGTGGGCTTCCTGTTCCCGGCATTTTTCGCCCTGCCCATTTCCACCGTGACCCGCCGGGCCATGGGGAAGGCGGGGCTTCTTCCCGAGGAGGACGACGAATGAGAAAGCAATATACCATCGGCGTGGATTTCGGCACCCTGTCCGCTCGGGCAGTGCTTGCGGATCTGGAAACCGGCGAAATACTGGCGGACAGCGTCAGCGTGTACGCCAACGCCGTCCTGGACCGGCAGCTTCCGGAGACCGGGGAAGCCCTGCCTGCCGGATGGGCCTTAGAGGACCCGGCGGACTGGGAGGAGGCGTTGTACGCCACCATTTCCGGCGTGATCCGGAAAAGCGGCGTGGAGCCGGAGAAAATCATCGGCGTGGGGGTGGATTTCACCTCTGCCACCGTACTGCCTCTGGATCAGAACGGCCGTCCCCTGTGTCAGGACCCGGCCTTCCGTCATGAGAAAAACGCCTGGCCCAAGCTGTGGAAGCACCATGGCGCCCGGAAGCAGGCGGTGAAAATCCGCCGGGTACTGGAATCCATGGACCCGGAACGGCTTGCCAGTAATTTCCAGCTGGCTGGTGCGGAAAGTGAACCGGCCAAGGTCCTGCAGACCCTGGAGGAGGCTCCGGAGGTCTACCGTGCCGCTGCCCATTTTGCCGAGGCGGGGGATTACATGGTGTCCCTGCTCACCGGCAAGCTGGTACAGAATCGGGGCACGGCAGGTCTGAAAAGCATTTACAGCATGGAAAAGGGTTGGCCGGACCGGGCGGTCCTTACGGCCATTCATCCGGAATTTGCAAATTATCTCACGGAAAAATGGAACCAGCCCCTGTTGGACCCCGGCGAGAAGGCCGGGACGGTTACGGCGGCGGCATCGGAAAGGACCGGTCTGCCGGTGGGCTGCGCTGTGGCGGTGTCCGTCATTGACGGTCATGCGGCGCCCCCTGCCTGCGGCCTTCGCGGGGAGGACACGCCTCTGCTGATCCTGGGCACCGGGTCTACCACTACGGTCCTTTCCAAGACCTACCGCTTTGTGGACGGGACCTGCGGCATTGTGAGGGACGGCATTCTGCCCGGCTTTTACGGTTACGAGGCGGGCCAGTGCTGCGTGGGCGACCAGTATGCCTGGTACGCCGCCCACTGCGGTCTGAATCAGTGGGAGCTGACGGACAAGGCCGCCAGGCTGACCCCCGGTGAAAGCGGCCTGGTGGCGGTGGACTGGTGGAACGGCAGCCGGAGCCCCTACATGAACGAAAAGCTCAAGGGTGTGATCTCCGGCTTGCGGCTGTCCACCCGGCCCGAAGAGGTCTACCGGGCCATGCTGGAGTCCACGGCCTTCGGCTGCCGGAATATTTATGACCGTTTTCGACAGGCAGGCTTCCGGTTCCGGGAAATTCGGGCCACCGGCGGCATTCCGGGGAAAAACCCCCTGGTCATGCAGATTTATGCCGACGTGCTGGGCCTGCCCATCCGGCTGGCCGGAATGCAGTATGGCTCGGCCCTGGGCAGCGCCATGTTCGCAGGTCTGGCCGCCGGAGCCTTTGCCAATATGACCGAGGCCATGGACCGGATGGAGGACCTTTCCGATACGGTCTATACCCCGAACCCGGAAAATACCGAAATTTACGACCGGCTTTACGGCCGCTACCGCCGCATCATCGACTTCTTCCGGCAGGAGTATGAGAATGAAAGCGTAAAAGAAGAAAACGCCCCCTCAGCGAAGCAGGAACTCCCCGCCCCCCGCTGAGGAGATTTCGTATAGGCCTTGCGGAGACGGTAAAATCCCCCGGCGATGCTTTGCAGGGCGACACACCCCGCCCGCTAGCCTGCGATACTTGAGCAGTGAAAATCGGCGCTGCAACTGATGGGACAGAGCAAAGGCTTCCCCTGGAGGGGAAGCTGGCGCAACTTTCGTTGCGACTGATGAGGTCGAAGCTATCGACTATCACCATAAGCTGGTTCAAAATTGCAACCTTCGACCTCATCCGTCACGGGCTAAGGCCCGTGACACCTTCCCCTCCAGGGGAAGGCTTACGCTTCGCCGGTTTCTGCGTATGAAATTCGTGCGCATCGGGGCATGCCGCCGCCCCTACAAACAAAATCGGGGGTGCGTCCCGCCCCTCATCCGTCTCGGCTAACGCCGAGCCACTTATGGTATGACTGCCACCGGCAGTCATGAATATTTCTATTCGCTGCGCGGGGCACCACCCTCCAGGGGAAGGCTATTTTTCACCTCGCCGGGAGGCTGTTCTCAAAACAACGAACCCCCGGAGGCATTTGCCTCCGGGGGTTCGCTATGCTTTTTCACCCATTCTCCAACAAATAATGCACGGAATAGGTCTCTTTTCCCTGTCGGGTGTAAATTCTCGGTACCCGGCGGCTCAGGCCGCAGACGATCTCGTAATTGAACGTGTCCGCTGCGGCGGCCATGTCCTCCACGGTGATGACCTCGTCCCCGTCCCGGCCCACCAGCACCACCGGGTCCTCCAATTTCACGCCGGGGATGTCCGTCACGTCTACCATCATCTGGTCCATGCACACCCGGCCTAAAATGGGCGCCTTTTTGCCCCGAATCAGACAGTAGAATTTCCCGGACAGGCTCCGGCGGTAGCCGTCGGCATAGCCCACCGGTACGGTGGCCACCACGGTATCCCTCGTCGTCGTGAACGTCCCTCCGTAGCTGATCTCCCGGCCGGGGGCCAGGGTTTTCAGGTGGGTAATGCGGCTATGCCAGCTCAGCGCCGGGGTCAGGTGCAGACTGCCCGGGTCCACCTCGTCGCTGGGGTACATTCCGTAGGTGATGATGCCGGAGCGGACCATTTCATAGTGCTCCCTGAAATTCATCAGGCCCGCCGAATTGTCCAGATGACGGATGGGGATGTTTACCCCCCGGTCCTTCAGCATGGACACGAAGGCGTCAAATTTTTCCGCCTGGGCGTAGGACCGGCTCAGATCGGCGCTGTCCGCCGTGGCAAAATGGCTGAAAATGCCCTCAATTTCCAGATTGGGCAGTCTGGCAATGCGCTGGCAGGCATCGGCATCTGCCTGCGTCACCTGGAAGCCGATACGGCTCATGCCCGTATCCACCGCCAGATGGCACTTGGCAATGCGGCCCTGCTTCCGGGCTGCCTGGGAAAGTGCCTGGGCATCGGCCTCATGGAAAATGGCGGGTCGGATCTCTCCGGAAACAGCGGCGGGAAACGCCGGCACGGGGGTGTAGCCCAGAATCAGAATGGGGGTGGTAATATTGGCCTGCCGCAGCTCCAACGCCTCCAGAATGGAGGAAACGCCGAAGAAAGCGCAGTGGCTTTCCAGGGCCTTGGCTACCTCCACGGCTCCGTGGCCGTAGGCATCGGCCTTGATGACCGCCAGAACCATGGTCCCGGCCTTTTCGGAAATGGCCGAGAGATTGTCCAGCATGGCGTCCAGGTCGATTTTCACATAGGTGGAGTCCAAATCTCGTAAACTCATTGGTGTCCTTCTTCCTTGATCCGCTCCAGCAGCAGCCCCACGGCGTACCACATGGTCTCGTATCGGATAAATTGCAGGGCGTTTTCGTCCCAGAGATACCGGAGCCGGGGAGCAAATTCCTCGTCGGAGTGCCAGAACTGCACCCAGACAGGGACCCCCAGCACGGCGGGGACGGCGTAGCCCAGGTCGGCTCCCGGCATGGGAACGCCTCCCAGAGCCAGACAGCCCTTGGTAAGCACTGCCGGATGAGCGTCAAAAAACGCAGCATCCGGGTTATTGTCCTGTTCCAGCAGTCCCTGATGGAATTGGAGGCCGAAGTCCCGCATGGCTTTCCAGGAGCCGGATAACTTCGCTCCCGGCTTGCTGTCGCAAAGCACATCAAAAAGGGTCAGGGTCTCTGCAAAGCTGCTGCCGTCTGCCCAGACTTCGCCGATTTTTTTCTCCATCCGGCCTGTGGAGCGTTCAATGCGGTACTCCCGGCCCATCATGGGGGCGTAGAGATAGGTTTCGTCGGCTTTCAGGGAAAATTTCCGGGCCAGAACTTCCGTGTCATAGCCTAAGAATCGTTTCCGGGCGTTTTCTGCCTGAATCAGATAATTGTTCGCTTTTTTCCGGAACATGGGGGAAAAGACCGTTTCGTTATCCATTCACTTTCTCCTTTTTCGGAAGCTTGTAGACCAGCACATAGCCCAGCAAGCTCATCAGCAGTCCGCCCACCAGATCGATCAAAGAATGCTGCTTCACGAAGCACACGGAGATATTGATGAGCATTCCTGTCAGGAAGAACGCCCATTTCCAGAATCCGGAAGAAAACCGCTGAGAATCCCAGGCCCCGAACACCACGGCCATGGAGCCAATGACGTGGAGGGAGGGACAGACATTGGTATTGGTGTCGAAGTCATAGAAGGCTTGGGCCAAACGGGTGAAGAAATTGTCCCGGACGAATTCCGTAGGCCGCAGGTCCTGCTTCGTGGGCCAGACCACATAAATAAGCAACGTCAGGGTGTAGGTGAAAGCCACGAAGTGCATGAACTTCCGGAAGCTTTTCGGCTCCCAGAGGGCCAGATATACATTCATTCCCACTAAGAATACGAACCAGAACAGATAGGGAATGAAGAAATATTCGCAGAAAGGGATGAAATCATCCAGACGGCAATGAACGCTGAAGCAGTCCGCAGCCGGACGCAGAAGCTCCAGAGCGCCGAACCCAAGGCCGTAGGCCGGCCAGTAGAGTACCCAGAGCAGATGGGAAAATTGTGGAGAGGTTAAGTTATTTGGCCGCAGGGAACGTAGATCGATCATGTGCCGCTCCTGAAATGGGGATAAGAGATTGAAAATTAGAAAAAAGCTGAAAAAGAGAGGTTGAAAGCGAAAAGTTGGAGGCGGGGGGTCGAAGATTTGGCCAGCCCCCGGCGATGTCTTGCAGGGGCGGCGGCATGCCCCGCCCGCTTAAGTTCCATACGCAGAAATGGCGGGGCGAACGGCTCCCCCCACACAGGGGAGCCTTACTCAGAGCGAGCAAGTGCCTGCTCCTCATTTAGGACACTCCCCCAGTCGTGGCTTGTGCCACGACAGCCCCCTCTGGGAGGGGGCCAAGGCTTCCGCCGAATTTATACAATGGCGAAAAAAGCGACGCTCTTATCATACCACAAACGCCGGGAATTTCAATATCCGTTCCACAAGCCGCCCATAAAAATTTCCTTTTGGCGGGGCAATCGGAGCCGGGAGGGGCTTTTTCGACTTATTTTGTCACTTTGACCTGGAAGCCGGTAAGGACATCCAGGACTTCTTCGTGGAGCTTTTTATCAAAGGAGCCGGTCAGGTTTGCGTCCACGATGATGGTGGCCTCCGGGTAGCGGCTTTGCAGCACCACGGCGTTGCTGACCACACAGATATTGCTGACCAGGCCCACCAGCTCGATCTCGTCGGCCTTTTCCGGCAGGACGGATGCCACCGCCGGGTCGGCCACATTCATGCCGAAGGTCAGCTTATCGATGCCCACGGCCTCCACCTGGGCCAGAGCCTTGGCGGTCTCCCCGTAGACCTGCCAGCCGTGACTTCCCTTGATGCAATGGACCACCGGCAGATTTTTTCCCTCCCGGGTCTCCGGATAGTTCTCAAAATGGGTATCTCTGGTGAAAAACACCCGGCCCTTGCCGTAGGAGCGGATTTTTGCTGCGATGCCCGCATCCAGCTTCTCCGCTCCGGGGAAGCCCAGGGCCCCATCCACAAAGTCGTTCTGATAATCGATGACGAAAAGATAGCGTTCCATGAATACCGCCTCCGATTCTGATTTGCTATACCATAACAAATTCCGACGGAAAAGTCAACGGGGCATTGAAACCCTTAGGCAAATCTGTTACAATGGAGCATAACAAAGGAGGCGGACCCATGAAGCAAGACTATATCGCCGTGATGGATTCGGGCCTTGGGGGTCTGAGCGTGCTGCGGGAGCTGCGGCGGCTGCTGCCTCAGGAGCGCTATCTCTATTTCGGGGACTCGGCCAACGCCCCCTATGGGACCAAAACCGTGTCGGAGGTCCGGCGGCTGACCCTGGCCGCTGCGGAGAAGCTGCAAGCCCAGGGCATCAAGGCCTTGGTTGTGGCCTGCAATACGGCCACGGCTGCCGCCATTTCCGATCTGCGTGCAGCGTTCCCGGACCGCATCGTCATCGGCATGGAGCCGGCTCTGAAACCGGCGGCGGAGCATTTCCCCAAAGGCCGGGTGGGGGTCATGGCCACACCGTTGACCCTCCGGGAGGAGAAATTTTCCGCCCTTCTTCATCGCTTTGACGACACCTGCCGCATCGACCCCATCCCCGCTCCGGGGCTGGTGGAACTGGTGGAGCAGGGAAAAGCGGATTCCCCGGAGACCCTGGACCTGATGCTTCAGATTTTGGGACCCTATGTGGGCAAGCTGGATGCCCTGGTCCTGGGCTGCACCCACTTCCCCTTTGCCGTGCGCGCCATCCGGGCGGTGCTGGGGCCGGAGGTGGAATTGCTGGACGGCGGTCCCGGCACGGCCCGGGAGACGAAACGCCGTCTGGCCCAGGCGGGGCTTTTGTACGATGGTCCCGGGGAACTGATTCTGTGCAATAGCCTGCCGGGGCCGGAGATTCTGGACCTGAGCCGGAAATTATTGGAATAGGAGAGAGAACCATGGACAAAATTCTGGTCATCGGCATCGCCGGAGGCACCGGCAGCGGCAAGACCACCCTGATGAAGAACATCATTTCGCATTTCGAGGGGTCCGTCACCGTTCTGAGCCACGACAACTATTACAAGCGCCACGACGACATCCCCTACGAGGAGCGCTGCAAGTTGAATTACGACGAGCCGGACGCCTTCGACACCTCCCTGATGGTCTACCATCTGGACTGCCTGCGCCACGGTCAGGCCATCGACTGCCCGGTCTACGATTTCACGGTCCACAACCGCAGCAGCGAGACCATCCACATCGTCCCGGAGCGGGTCATCATCGTGGAGGGCATCCTGATTTTTGAGAATCAGGAACTGCGGGATCTGATGGACATTAAAATTTTCGTGGACACCGATGCGGACGTGCGGCTGTGCCGCCGCATCAAGCGGGACGTGAACAAGCGTGGCAGGACGCTGGAGAGCGTGCTGACCCAGTATCAGGACACGGTGAAGCCCATGCACGAGCGCTACGTGGAGCCCAGCAAGAAGTACGCCGACATCGTGGTGCCGGAGGGTGGCAAGAACTGGATCGCCCTGGATATGATCTTAGGCCGCATCCAGCGGCACTTGAACAAGGGAGCAGACTTCTATGACCTCACCGAAGGCACTGATCTTTGATATTGACGGCACCCTCTGGGACAGCGTGGCCCTGGTGGGCGAGGGGTACAACCTGCAGCTCATCGACGACGGCCACCCGGAGCTGTGCATTTCCGAGGCGAGGCTGCGGAGCCTGTTCGGCAAGACCATGGCAGAACTGGCGGATGGGATGCTCTATGGTTTGCCCAAGGAGCAGCGGATGGAGCAGATGGAGCGGTGCATGGACCGGGAAATGGTCCATTTGTGGGAGTCCCCCTGCAACATTGGCTATCCGAAGGTAAAGGAGACCCTGGCGGCCCTCAGCGAAAAAAGGAACTTGTACATCGTCAGCAACAGCCAGCGGGGCTACCCGGAGGTGTGCATCGAGAAGCTGGGTCTGACCCCCTATATCCGGGGCCACCTGTGCTTCGGGGACACCGGGGCGGCGAAAAGCGTTACCATCCGGACCCTGATGGAAAAATATCATATCGAGTCCGCCGCCTATGTGGGGGATATCCAGGGAGACTGCGACAGCGCCCACGCAGCGGGGATTCCCTTCATCTGGGCCGCCTATGGCTTCGGAGACGTGAAAGACTACGAGGCGAAAATCGATCGGTTTGAGGATTTGCTGAGTCTGTTTGAGCATTGAGAAAAAGCCCCCGACGGGGGCAAAAATCTCACACATCAATCCTGATTTGGAGGGAAACGCTATGATCGTCTGTCCCTTTTCCGCACTGACCCGCTATCAAGCCGTGCTCCCCGGCGTGGAGGAGGCCATGGCCCTGATTGCCGGGCTGAAAACCTACGAGACTGCCGCTTATCCCATCTCCAACGGCCGGGTGACGGTGTCCTCCGGCATGACCATGCCCACGGAGAACGCCATCTTTGAGGCCCACCGGCAGTATCCGGATATCCAGTACCTGGTGAAGGGCCATGAGGTGGTGGGCTGGGCGCCACTGGACACCCTGACCCCCGTGTTCCCCTTCGATACGGATCAGGATATCGGCTTTTACACGGGAAAATGCGACTTTTTCCCCATTTCGCAAGGGGATTGCTATGTAGCCTTCCCGGAGGACGGGCACATGCCAACCCGGTATCTGGACCGGCCCAATGACTATTACAAGATCGTGGTGAAATGAAAAGTATGAGTGTCGAATTGGATTCTTTCTGCTACGGCTGCCACTACCGGCGCAACGTGGCCACCGCCCGTTCCCTGGGGGATGAGGCCACGGCTACGGCTTTTGCCCGGGAGCTGATGCAGCTTTACCTGGATACCCCCGTGGCCGGGTCCGCCTCGCCCCTGCTGTCCCCCGGCACGACGGCCCTTTTCCGGAAGTATTACGGCCTGGATGCGGACCGGTTCCGCCAGGAAAAGGCGGATTCCAACAAATTTGTGCTGGAACGGCTGCCGGGCATCCGCAAGCGCATCGAGGCCACCCATGACCCGCTTTTTACGGCACTGCAATTTGCCATTCTGGGGAACTATATCGATTTTTCCGCTTTGCAGGGAGAATTGACATTTGAAAAGCTGGATGAGATGCTGAAAAATGCCGAAAATATGGACTTGGACCGGGAGACCTATCATCGCTTCCGGGAGAAGCTGGGGAAAAGCCAAAGGCTGCTGTATCTGACCGACAACGCCGGGGAAATCGGCTTCGACCGGCTGCTGGGGGAAGAAATTGCCAAAGCGTACCCCGGTTTGACCATCACCTTCTGCGTCCGGGGCGGTCCGGCGGCCAACGACGCCACCCGGGCCGATGCGGCGCTGATGGAACTGCCCTTCCCGGTCATTGACAACGGTACGAACATCCCCGGCACGGTGCTTTCCACCCTGGGGGCCCAGGCAAAGCAGGCCATGGATGCCGCCGACGTGATCCTGTCCAAGGGTCAGGGCAACGTGGAGACCCTGTACGGCTGCGGCTATCCGATTTTTTACGCATTTCTGGTGAAATGCCAGCGATTCCAGGACCTGTTCGGAAAGGAAAAGCTGACGCCCATGTTCGTGGAGGAAACGGGAACAGGGGCGTAAGAAAAATGATGACCCGACGGGGATATCCCCGCCGGGTCCTTGCGTTTGCCGGCAAACCTCCCGGCGAAGTGAATAGAATGCGCCCCGCCGGAAGCAGTGTGTTTTCCCTCTTGCGGCAGGGGTAGTGCCGTGGTACAATGGTAGAAAAGGGGGAATTTCTATGACTTATGACGCCTGTGATCTTTGTCCCCGGCTTTGCGGAGTGGACCGGAGGACCGCCCTTGGCTTCTGCCGCTGCCCGGACAAGGCAATCGTGGCGAAGACCATGCTCCACAAATGGGAAGAACCGGCCCTGGCCGGGAACGGCGGCAGCGGGGCCGTGTTTTTCGGCGGCTGCACCCTTGGCTGCGTGTACTGCCAGAATGCTGCCATCAGCCGCTCCCCGGCGGGACAAGCCGTGGACAGTACCGGCCTGCGGGCCATTTTTGATTGCCTGATCGCCCAGGGAGCGGAGAACATTGACCTGGTGACCCCCACCCAATTCCTGCCGACGATCTTGCCCGCCCTGGAAGCACCCCTGCCCGTCCCCGTGGTCTATAATACCGGCGGCTATGAGCGCACCGAGACAATCCGGGCCTTGTCGGGAAAAATTGACATTTACCTGCCGGACATGAAGTACGCCGATGCCGGCCTTGCCAAGGCCCTTTCCGGGGCGGAAAACTACTTTCCCGTGGCGGCGGCAGCCATCCGGGAGATGGTGGCCCAGGTGGGCGAACCACAATGGGAGGGGGAACGGCTGAAAAAGGGCGTTCTCATCCGACATCTGATTTTGCCCGGTCAGATCGAAAATTCTCTGAAAATTCTGGACTGGATCGGGGAAACGTTCCGGCCCGGAGAGGTGCTGGTGAGCCTCATGCGGCAGTACACCCCTATGCCGGGGCTTTCCGGGGACCTGGCCCGGAAAATCACCGAGGAGGAATATCAGGCGGTGCTTAGCTGGATGTATCTGAACGACCTGCAGGGCTTTGTTCAGGAGGCGGAGGCTGCTCAGCAGGCGTATATCCCGGATTTTTGAAAATTTTTACCATATCCATACCAAAATGTCCGTTGCCAGAAGAACCGCTTTGGGCTATAATGACAGAGAACGGAGGCTATGCAAATGTTATATGAAGAATTGCAGAAGGATGCCCAGGTGGCGGAGCTGCTGAAAAAAGGAAATCGGGACCTGGGGGTCCTGGGGTTCACGGACCATTCTGCGGCCCATACCACCCTGGTGGCCGAACGGGCCGCCTATATTCTCCGCAAGCTGGGCTACTCCGAGCGGGAGCAGGAGCTGGCGAAAATCGCAGGTTTGCTCCACGACATCGGAAATTCCGTGAACCGGACCCATCACGCAGAGTACGGCGCCCTGCTGGCCTGGGACATTCTCAAGGACAAGCCCCTGACCCTGGTGGAGCGGGTGACGGTTATCTCTGCCATCGGCAACCACGACGAATCCACCGGCGGGGCCAAGGACCCGGTGTCGGCGGCTCTGGTGCTGGCGGACAAGACAGACGTGCGGCGGAACCGGGTCCGGGAAAAGGAACGGGAAAAATTTGACATCCACGACCGGGTGAACTTTGCTGTTACCGGCTCCAGCCTGAAGGTGGACCCGGAGGAGCCTAAGATCAGCCTGAATTTGCAGGTGGACGAGAGCATCTGCACCATGTATGAATATTTCGACATTTTTCTGGGCCGGATGATGATGTGCCGGGGAGCCGCCGAGATGCTGGGGGCCAAATTCCGTCTCACCGTCAACGGCGGAAAAGTGCTGTAATCCAACAGGAGGAGAAACCTATGGCAACCAAGAATCATAAGAAAATCGGCTATTTTTTAGGAAAGTGCGTGGGGCCGGTGCTGCTGACCCTGCTGGGCGTGCTGCTGGTGTTCTTCCCGGATTCCGGGTCTGCTACGGTGGCTACGGTACTGGGCTGGGTTCTGGCAGCGGCAGGCATCGTGCTGATCATCGTCTGCGGGGCCGGGGCGGAATTCTTCGGCGTGGCGGCGGGCGTGGTGGCCACGGCCTGCGGGATTTATGTGATTCGCCATCCCCTGGCCCTGGCCACGGTGATGGGCTACTGCCTGGGGGTCTACCTGGCGGTTCAGGGCGTCAGCACCTTGTACGATGCCCTGCGGCTCCATAAGGCCCGGCACGAGTGCGGCCGGGAAATCCTTCTGGGCATCATTATGCTCTCAGGCGGCATTCTGCTGCTGTGCTTCCCGCTGACCTCTTCCCGGGTGGTGATGATGGTCCTGGGTGTGGCCCTGGCGGTCATCGGTGTGCTGCAGCTGGTGCTGCGCATCCGGGAGCGGCAGTTCCCGGAGCTGCATACCGGGCGGCCGGACATCATTGATGCCGACGAGTAACTACTGGCTCTGGGGGGAGGCCATCCCGGCGGGTGCCACGGCCCACCAGGCCGGGCGGGCGCTGCTGGGGCGGATGCTCCGGGCCTGGACCGGCGAGGAAATGCCGGAGATTTCCCTCGATATTTATGGGAAACCCCATTTTTTGACAGGAAACCTGCATTTTTCCATCAGTCATACAAAGCATTTCGTGTTCTGCGCTCTGGGGGAGGCTCCTCTGGGGCTGGATGCGGAGGAGCGGAACCGGAACATCGACCTGCGGCTGGCGGAGAAGATACTGACCGAGGCGGAATATGCGGTTTTTCAGGCAGCTTCCGATCAAAATGCCGCTTTGCTGCGGTTCTGGGTGCAAAAAGAGGCGGCGGTGAAGTGGGCCGGAACG
>JALEII010000048.1 GCA_022770345.1 Clostridiales bacterium
GGGCAGGTTGGTGCTTGTCTGGCATCCTCAGATTTCGGCAGATTATAGTTCTTTCCAACTTCCAGTCCGCACTTTCTCTTAACCTGAGAGATGTACAGGCTGGAAACTTTCAGACCGGTATGCTCCAACACATACGCCTTGATCTGCGGATCGGTTGCTCCATCTTGGAACTCCGACATATCCATATCTTCCAACGAGAACTCTACCCGAACCTTTTTCGAGTCGACCTCACCCTTGGAAAGTAAGACCACCGTCTCCACATGGGCGCATCTTGGGAACAAATCCACGGTCTGGGCGCTTTTCAAGTGGAAGCCCAATTCCTTCAGCCGGGCGATGTCTCGGGCCAGGGTGGCCGGGTCGCAGGACACATAGACCAATTTCCGTGGTGCAAAGGCCGCTACGGCCGCTACCGTCTCCGGGCTCAGGCCCTTCCGGGGCGGGTCCACCACGACCACGTCGATTTTTTCGCCCTTTTTCGCCAGCATGGCTGCCGCTTCCCCGGCGTCGCCGCAGAAAAATTCCGCATTTTCAATGCCGTTTCGCCGTGCGTTCTCCCGGGCGTCCTCCACAGCCTGGGAAACCACCTCCACCCCCAGCACCGCGCCGGCGACCCTGGCCATGATGAGCGTGATGGTTCCGGCGCCGCAGTACAGGTCCAGCACCCGGTCCGCTTTCGTGATGCCCGCTTGGGCGATGGCAGCTTTATAGAGCTTTTCCGCCTGATGATGGTTCACCTGATAAAAGGAGTGGGGCGACAGGCGGAAGGTAAGGCCGCAGAGGGTATCCGTGATGAATCCGGGGCCGTAGAGCACCGTGTTATCCGGGCCAAGGACCGTGTTGCCCTTTTTCGTGTTGTGATTCAGCACCAGGGTCGTGAAGCCCGGCACAGCTTTCAGGGCGTCGATGAGCGCCCCGGTTTTCGGGTAATTTGTTCCGTTTATCACCAGGCATACCAGAATTTCCCCGGAAACAGCCCCCCGGCGGACGAAAATATGCCGCAGCAGGCCCTTATGGGCGATCTCATCATAAGCGCTGACCCCGGACCGGTTGGCGTGGCAGACCACGATGTCCTTCACCCGGTCCGTTTCCTCCGGCAGGATACGGCAGCGCTGATTTTCGATGACCCGATGGGTCCCAGCCCGGAAAAATCCGGCGTAAAGCCGTCCTTTTTCGGCAGACACCGGGTACTGGGCCTTGTTCCGGTAGCCCTCGCAGGTGGGGGCGGGCAGAATGGGCATTTTTTCCAGATTTTCCCCGCCGATGCGGTTCAGGGCCTGCCGGACCCGTTCGGATTTCAGGCGGCACTCCTCGACATAGTCCATGTGGCGGAAGTCGCAGCCGCCGCAGAGCTTGGCCACCGGGCAGTCCCGGTCGATGCGGTGGGGGGAGCGCTCCAGAAGCTCCGTCATTTTCCCGGAGGCCCAGGTCTTGCCGACTTTTTCGATGCGTACCCGGCACAATTCCCCGGCGATGGCGTTGGGTACGAAAACGACCCGGCCTTCCACCCGGGCCACCCCCTGCCCCTCGGCGGTATAATCCTCAATCCGTGCCTCCAGAATTTCTCCCTTTTCCATATATCCGGCCCCTTTTCTGCAATGTTGAGGATAGTGTAACACAAAACGGGCAGATGGTAAAGGGGGAGTTTTTCCGAAACAGCGCCCGGACTTTTCCTGAAAAAAGCCCGGGCGCTGTCTTTTTATCTCTGAATCACTTCTTGCGTTTCTTCCGGCCAAGGAGCAGGACCGCTGCCGCCAGAACGGCCAGCGCCGCCGCACCGATGCCGATGGCCGGTGCCATGGTCTTATCAGACTGCTCCGCAGGCGCTTCCGGCTGGGCCGGTGCAGTTTTCACCGGCGCATACTCCGGCATCCCGACTTTGGCACTGCGGTCAAAGGATTCCGTCTCAGTAGTCCCATCCGCTGCATCGTCCAGCCCCGCCACGGCGCTGCCAACATGAAGCTCCACAACCACACGGGCCGCCGTTTGTCAAATCGTTCAGGATCATGCCGTTCATCTCCGTGGCAACCACCAGGTCCGCCCCGGCGCCGTTGGTAAAACCGCTCATCCAGGGATCGCGGCTGCCCGGTGGACGACGATGTGACCTATGTGATATGGACCCTTCTTCTGCTGGAACGGTTCGGCCGGGAATTTACCGTTCAGGACGTGGGGACCCTCTGGAAAGAGCGGCTGCCCATTGCCTGCACGGCAGAACTGGCAGCCCTGGAGAAGGGGATTGGATGGGAATCCGAGATTTTTATAGCCGTCACACAGAACACATATTGAAATTCTCGGTCTTTGTGGTATTATATAGGTGTATTCTTATACTAAGGCGGTTTCTTCCGCTTTGAGTGTGGAAAAGCGTTGATCTGATTCAGATTATAAGGCTCTATGCCCGTTTCGGCGTATGAACTTCCGGCGTTTCGGGGCATGCCACCGCCTCTGCAAGGCCCCGGAGGGGCCGGGTGCGGATATGGGACCCGGCTCGTTTTTCGGACTGCCCAGAACGACGTTATTCCCCACATCCGTCCGGAATCCATAGATACCGGACGCCTTCTCCCCGGGGAGAAGGCCTGCCCATCTCCCGCCGTTGGACGGCAAACAGACATATTCTTTACAGGAGGAAACATTCCTATGAAAAACCTGATCTTCCGGGGCATTGCCACCGCTATGGTAACGCCCATGACCGCCACCGGCGTGGACTACGACGCCCTGGCCCGGTTTATTGACTTCCAGCTGGAGGAGGGCATCAACGCCCTGGTGGCCGTCGGCACCACCGGCGAAAGCGCCACCCTGACCCCCCAGGAGCGGAAGGAAGTCATCCGCTTCACCGTGGAGCGGGTGGCGGGCCGTGTGCCCGTCATTGCCGGTACCGGCACCAACAACACCCAGCACGTACTGGAATTCACCAAGAGTGCCTGCGACGACGGCGCCGATGCCGTGCTGGTGGTGACCCCTTACTACAACAAGGCCACCCAAGCGGGCCTCATCGCCCACTTTACCGCCGTGGCCGACGCCTCCGCCAAGCCTGTCATTCTCTACAACGTGCCCAGCCGTACCGGCTGCAACCTGCTGCCGGACACCGTGGCGGTGCTGGCCAAGCATCCCAACATCGCCGCCATCAAGGAAGCCAGCGGCAACATGGGCCAGGTAGTGGAGCTGGCCGCCAAATGCGGCAGCGACATCGCCATTTACTCCGGCGAGGACGGCATTACTTTGCCCATTCTCTCCATGGGCGGCCAGGGCTGCATCAGCGTAGCCTCCAACGTGGTCCCCAAGGCCATGGTTTCTCTGGCGGACACCTTCTTCCGGGGCGACGTGGCCGAAGCAGCCAGAATGCAGCGGGAGCTGTGGCCCCTCATCCACCTGCTGTTCTGCGAGGTGAACCCCATCCCCGCCAAAGCGGCGGTCAGCGCCATGGGCTACGGCGAGGAGCATATCCGGCTCCCCCTGACCCCCATGGAGGACGCTCACCGGGCGGCCCTGTATGCGGAAATGAAAAAGCTGGGGGTGCTGTAAGATGAAGGCAATTCTCTGCGGCGCCAACGGCGCCATGGGCAAACTGGTGGACCAGCGCCTGGGGGACGAAGTGGTGGCCCGGGTGAGCATCGACGGGGCCAACGGGGTCTATACCCATTTTTCCCAGCTGCCGGCCCTGTCTGCCGACGTGGTCATTGATTTCTCCCATCATAGCGCCATCGCCGATGTGCTGGACTACTGCAAGTCCACCGGCACCGCTGCCGTCATCGGCACCACCGGCCACACGGAGGAGGAAAAAGCCCTCATTTACGAGGCTGCCAGGACCATTCCGGTATTCTATTCCGGCAACGTGAGCCTGGGAATTGCCGTTCTGTGCCGTTTGGCCAAGGAAGCGGCATCCTATTTTCCCGATGCGGACATCGAGATCGTGGAAGCCCACCATAACCGAAAGGTGGACGCTCCCAGCGGTACGGCGAAAATGCTCTTTTCCGCCATTCAGGAGGTCCGGCCCGATGCCGTGGCCCACTGCGGACGTGCCGGGGAGGGCAAGCGGGAAAAGAACGAGATCGGCATCAGCGCCCTGCGGATGGGCGGTATTGTGGGCATCCATGAGGTCCATATCTGCACCCAGAACCAGATGCTGACCCTGCGCCACGAGGCCATGGACCGGGGAATGCTGGCCGACGGCGGCGTAGCCGCTGCCCGGTTCCTGGCGGGCAGAAGTGCAGGCCTTTACAATATGGAGAGCATTCTGGAGGGATAATATGCAGGTTTGGCACATGAGCGGCGCAGGAAATGACTTCATGGTGCTGGATGCCAGAGGCAAGGTCCTGGACTATCCGGCCCTGGCGAAAAAGCTCTGCGCCATGACCAAGGCAGACGGCTTCATGGCCGTGGATACCTCCGAGAAAGCGGATTTTCGGATGCACTTCTATAATTCCGACGGTTCCCGCGGAGAAATGTGCGGCAACGGCAGCCGCTGTATCTGCCGCTTTGCCTACGAAAACGGCATTGCCGGAGAGCAGGTCCGGGTGGAAACCGATGCGGGCATCGTGAAGGGCCAGCGCCGGAGCAGGGACACCTACCGGGTGTGGCTGAACGTGCCGGGGGTGCTGGACCTGGAGCGGAAGCCGGACTGTGCCTATGTGGAGTTGGGAAATCCCGGCATCCCCCATGCGGTGAAGGAGATTCCGGACCTGACCTGGGATATGGGCGAAAAGCTCCGCCCGGAGGCCGTTTCCCTGCGCTATGACCCGGCATTTCCCAAGGGGGCCAACGTGAATTTTTACCGGTGGATCGGGGAGCATACCGTCCGGGTGCTGACCTATGAGCGGGGCGTGGAGAATTATACCCTGGCCTGCGGCACCGGCTGCGGCAGCGTGACCTGCGTCCTCTGGGCCCTGGGAGAACTGCCCGGAAAGCACCTGATCACCGAGGTCCGGGGCGGCAAGCTGGAATACCATATCCAGGGCAGCGACCATGTGA
>JALEII010000056.1 GCA_022770345.1 Clostridiales bacterium
ATTTTTACTCCACCGTAACGCTCTTGGCCAGGTTCCGGGGCTTATCCACGTCCAACCCCTTGGACACGCTCAGGTAATAGCCCAACAGCTGCAGTGGGATGACCGCCAGGCTGGGAGCAAAGTGGGAATCGGTCTTGGGGATATAAATGACGAAGTCGGCGCTGTCCTCAATGGAATAATTTCCCTCCATGGTCAGGGCCATCAGGTACGCCCCCCGGCTCTTGCATTCCTGCAGATTGCTCAGGGTCTTTTCGTACAATGCCTGCTGGGTCAGCAAACCCACCACCAGGGTATCCTCTTCAATGAGGCTGATGGTGCCGTGCTTCAACTCGCCCGCAGGGTAAGCCTCGGAATGGATGTAGCTGATCTCCTTCATTTTCAGGCTGCCCTCCAGGCCGGCGGCATAGTCCAGCCCCCGGCCGATGAAGAAGGCGTGCTCCATGTTGGCCCGCTTGGAGGCGAACCACTGGATGCGCTCCTTATGCTCCAGCAGCTTCTCGATTTTTTCCGGAATGGTCGCCAATTCGGCGGTCAGCTTCCTGAATTCCTCTGCCGTCACCGTGCCACGGGCCTGAGCAAAGGCCAGCGCCAACACATAGGTAGCCGCCAGTTGGGTGCTGTATGCCTTGGTGGTAGCCACGGCGATTTCCGGGCCTGCCAGCGTATAGAGCACATGGTCCGCCTCCCGGGCAATGGAGGAACCCACCACGTTGACGATGGCCAGGGTCTTGGCCCCATGTTCTTTCGCCGCACGGAGGGCCGCCAGAGAGTCCGCCGTTTCGCCGGACTGGGAAATGATGACCACCAAGGTCTCTTCCCCCACCAGCAGCCGCCGGTAACGGAACTCGGAAGCCAATTCCACCCGCACGGGGATCTGTGCCAGATCCTCCACGGTGTACTGGGCCGCCACGCCGACGTGGTAGGCGGAGCCGCAGCCGATCAGGTAAATTTGGCGGGTGCTGCGCATTTCCTCCTCGGTGAGGCCCATGGTTTTCAGGTCGATGACCCCGTCGTGGAGAATGGAATTCAAGGTGTCCCGGACTGCCTTGGGCTGTTCGTGAATTTCTTTTATCATGAAATGCTCGAATCCGGCCTTTTCCGCCGCCTCGGCGTTCCAGGTGATCTCCACCAGGTCCTTCTGAATTTCGTCGCCGTCCAGATTGAAGAAGGTCACTTTTCCCTTTTGCAGCCGGGCCAGTTCCAGATTGCCGATGTAATACACGCTCCTGGTGTATTTCAGAATGGCAGGCACGTCGGAGGCCAGATAGCTTTCCCCGTCGGCAATGCCGATGACCATGGGGCTGTCCTTCCGTGCGGCATAAATTTCCTCCGGGTAGTCCTTGAACATCAGGGCCAGGGCGTAGGAGCCACGCATCCGGACCATGGCGTGGTTGATGGCATCCACGGGGGTGTGGGCATACTTTTTGTAGTAATAATCCACCAGCTTGATGGCCACTTCCGTGTCCGTGCCGGAATAGAAGGTGTAGCCCTTCCGCAGGAGCTTTTCCTTCAGCTCCTGATAATTTTCAATGATGCCGTTATGGACGCCGACAACAAGGCCGTCGTCACTTTCGTGGGGATGCGCGTTCAGCTCGCTGGGTTCGCCGTGGGTGGCCCAGCGGGTGTGACCCACGCCGCAGGTGCCGGGCATGGTGGCCCCCTGCTCCGTCTTGTCCGCCAGAACCTTCAACCGGCCCTTGGCCTTGACGATCATGGCCGTGCCGTCCTCCTGCTGCACCGCCAGGCCCGCAGAGTCATACCCGCGATATTCCAGTTTTGAAAGTCCGTCCAGCAGCACGGGGGCTGCCTGTCGATGGCCGGTAAAGCCGACGATTCCACACATAATTTTTCCTCCATAAAAAGAGCCGCAAAAGCGGCAATTCAGAATTTTGTAAAATTTCAAGATAAATCTGCACAAAAGTGTCAGTGGCTATTATTATACAGAAATTCGTGAAAATGTCAATAGGAAAAGACATAAGCCGGTTTCTTTATATTTACGAAAGAAAGTTGACAAGGGTCCGGTCTAACTGTATAATGGAACCAACACAGGGTCCCAACGGCCCAAAGAAAGAAGGAGGTCTCCCCATGAAGTATTGTCCCAAATGCGGTGCGCAGATGGAGGATAACGCCTTGTTCTGCCCCAACTGCGGCAACAACACCCAGCCCAACGGCAGTCCCAATCAAAGCACCGTCTATGCCGCTCCCGAACCCGATCCCTTTGACCACACCGAGGAATTCGACGCCCAGGACATTTCCGAAAACAAGGTGCTGTGTATGCTGGTGTACCTGATGGGTGCCATCGGTATTATCTATGCGCTGCTGGCCGGAAAGGATTCCAAATATGTGGCGTTCCACGTCCGTCAGGCCCTGAAATTCGAGGTCGTCATCATTCTGCTGACCATCGTCATGGCCCTGCTGTTCTGGACTCTCATCGTGCCCATCGTGGGCGGCGTGTGCCTGGCCATCGTGCTTGTGCTGAAGGTCATCTGCTTCTTCCAGATCTGCTCCGGTAAGGCCAAGGAGCCTGCCATCATCCGCAGCCTGGGCTTTCTGAAGTAAGAAAGCGCCCCGTACATAATGAAAAGCCCGCAGGGGGAATTTTTTCCCCGCGGGCTTGTTTTTTGCATGGGCGAAGTGGGACACGCTGACGGCGAGGCATTGTAGGGGCGGCGGCATGCCCCGCCCGCTTAAGTTCCATACGCCGAACCGGCGATGCGAAAAATAGCCTTCCCCTGGAGGGGAAGGTGGCCCGAAGGGCCGGATGAGGTCGAAGGTAACAGCGTCGTACGAACTTATGGTGATAATTGATAGCTTCGACCTCATCAGTCAGCCCTTGTGGGCTGACAGCGTAGTAGAGGTATGACTGCCACCGGCAGTCATATAGATTTCGGATTCGCTGCGCGGAGCACCACCCTCCAGGGGAAGCCTTTCCTCAGAAGTACGGGGCCGGTTGCTCTGAGAAAAGGCTCCCCTGTGTAGGGTTGTGCCCCGCACAGCGCCGGGGGCACTCCCAAATTTACGCCCCGAAGTGTTCCTTCACCTTCTGCATCATTTCCCGGATGGGCAAATGGTACGGGCAGCGCTTCTCGCACTCGCCGCAGCCGATGCAGTCCCCGGCCTTCATGGCCATGGCGTTATACCGCTCTCTGGCCCAATCCGCCAGGCCGTACCGGGACAGATACCCGTCCATCAGGAACACGTTGGGGATGGAAATTCCCACGCTGCAGGGGGCGCAGTAATTGCACCGGCGGCAGAACTGGGTCCCCAGGCTGTCCCGGATCGCCTGCATTTCCGCCTTTTCCCCGTCGCTCAGAGGGCTTGCGTCCCCGGCTGCCGCCAGATTCTGCGCCAATTCGCCCTCCGCCGCCATGCCGGGAATCGCCACGGTTACGTTTGGGTTGGTCAGAATATACCGCAGGGCCAGCGTGGCATTTTCAATGGCCCCGCCTGCCAGAGGCTTCATGCAGATAAATCCCACGTTCTTCTCCCCGCATTGGCGGATCAGGTCCTCCCCCTGGGATTCCACGATATTATAGGGGAACATGACCGTTTCCACCCAGTCCATTTCCAGCGCTTTGGCAAACACGGCCACCGAATGGGCCGTCAGGCCGATGTGGCCGATCTTCCCGGCAGCCTTCGCCTCCTGCAATGCCTCCAGCGCCCCGCCGGGGCCGGTGATGGTTTTCAGGTCCGATAGGGACGGATTGTGGAACTGATAAAGATCAATATAATCCGTCCGCAGATTTTTCAGGCTGGTCTCCACGTCCGCCGCCATGGCCTCTTTTGTCAGCCCGCGGCCCTTGGTGGCCAGCACAAACTTATCCCGGATGCCCTCCAGGGCGTAGCCCAGGTACTCCTCGCTGACGGTGTAGCCCCGGGCGGTGTCGATGTAATTGACCCCCGCCTCCACCAGCTTCCGGATGAGCGCCTTGGTCCCCTCCGCATCGATGCGCTGGATGGGAATGCCGCCGAAGCCCAACCGGGACACCCGCAGGCCCGTTTTGCCCAAAATACAATATTCCATATTGTTTCCCTCCGTTTTTGGTGTGTGTATCATTATAGCAGATTCTGTTGAAAAAGGGAAGTCCCCTGTTCCTTCTTGCAAGTCACGCAGCAAATCCGCCATTTCCCGCCAGAATTTTCCTTTGTTTTCGTGAAATCAGAAGAAAATTGCAGTGCAGATCGTTTCTTCCTGCAATTCCTCTTGTAATTTTGCAGGGAATCTGGTACAATACGGACATACGAAATTCTATGGAGGACTTATCCCATGTCTTATGTTGATGAAATTCTGGAGCGGGTGGCCAAGGAGAACCCCGGCCAGCCCGAATTTTTGCAGGCCGTTACGGAAGTGCTGGAATCCCTGCGTCCGGTGATCAGCCGGAACGAGGATCTGTACCGCCGGGACGCCATTCTGGAGCGGCTCACCACCCCGGAGCGGTCCATTCTTTTCCGGGTGCCCTGGATTGACGACAGCGGCAAGGTCCATGTGAACAACGGCTACCGGGTCCAGTTCAACTCCGCCATCGGCCCTTACAAGGGCGGCCTCCGATTCCACCCCTCCGTGAATCTGGGCGTTATCAAGTTCCTGGGCTTTGAGCAGGTGCTGAAAAACTCCCTGACCGGCTTGCCCATCGGCGGCGGCAAGGGCGGCTCCGACTTCGACCCCAAGGGCAAATCCGACCGGGAGGTCATGGCCTTCTGCCAGAGTTTTATGACCGAGCTGTACCGGCATATCGGGCCGGATACCGACGTGCCCGCCGGTGACAGTGGCGTGGGCGGCCGGGAGATCGGTTACCTGTACGGCTATTATCAGCGCATCTGCAACCGCTACGAGGGTGTGCTTACCGGCAAGGGCCTGACCTTCGGCGGCTCAAAGGCCCGGACCGAGGCCACAGGCTACGGTCTGCTGTACCTGACCGAGGAAATGCTCCGCTGCAACGGCCACACCCTTTCCGGCAAGACCATCGCCGTGTCCGGTGCAGGCAACGTGGCCACCTACGCCATCGAAAAGGCGGAGCAGCTGGGGGCAAAGGTCGTCACCTGCTCCGATTCCACCGGCTGGATCTATGATCCGGAAGGCATCGACGTGGCCCTGCTGAAGGACGTGAAGGAAGTCCGCCGGGCCCGGCTTACCGAGTATGCCAAGGCCCGCCCCAGCGCCGTGTATCACGAAGGCCGCGGGGTCTGGACTGTGAAATGCGACATTGCCCTGCCCTGCGCCACCCAGAACGAGCTGCATCTGGAGGATGCCCAGGCTCTGGTTGCCAACGGCGTCATTGCCGTGGCCGAGGGCGCCAATATGCCCACCACTCTGGACGCCACCAAGTATTTCCAGGATCATAATGTCCTGTTCTGCCCCGGCAAAGCCTCCAATGCAGGCGGCGTGGCCACCTCTGCGCTGGAAATGAGTCAGAATTCCGAGCGGCTCAGCTGGACCTTTGAGGAAGTGGACGCCAAGCTGAAGGGCATTATGGTGAATATTTTCCACAACCTGGACGATGCCGCCAAGGAGTACGGCATGGCGGGCAATTATGTGGCCGGTGCCAACATTGCAGGCTTCCTGAAAGTGGTCAACGCCATGCTGGCCCAAGGGATCGTGTAAGCAAATCAGAACGGTTTCAAATAGGAACCCCCGCCGGGAACGACTGAAAAGTCCCCAGCGGGGGTTTGTTCTGGTTATGAAAAGTCCTTCCCCAGTCGTCAGCTTCCCCGGTGAGGCCCTGGCGGTAGAACCAATTATATGCAAAATACTGTTGATACCGTTCCGAGTCCGTCTCGCCATACCGCACGCCAATGGCCAGCCACTCGCAATATTCGTAGAGCAGGAAATAGTCCAGAGTCCAGCGATATTCCGGGTATTCTATTGCCTTTTCCCGGATGAAATGTTCAAAATAGGATTGAATGGCAAATTCCCTGTCAACTGGGTCATGTGGAAAAAAGCATTTTCGTCCTCCTCCCCGTGGGCAATGAGCCGGGCCAGGGATGTGGGATAGGGCAGAATAAGCGCATATTCCCAGTCAATGAGTACCGCACGGTCCCCGGAACAAAAGCACATGGAAGGGCAGAAGGTCATCGTGTCACAGGGTCCGGGGGATTTCGCCATAAATCTGCAAGAAGCGCTCGTAAGCCCGCTCCAAATCCGCATCTCCCAGGGAATTCCCCCGTTTTTCCCGCCCCGGCAAACTGGCGGCAAAGCCAAACCCGGCATTTTGCAGGTCCGCTCGCTTCCAATATTGATTTTGGAGATAAAACAGCGCATTCAGCACAGAAAGCAGGCATTTCCGGTCGCATCGTCGCAGATCATGGCCCTCCACAAACTCCGTCAGGAGATAGACATTGCCCTGAAATTCAAGGCTCTTGTACAACCGTGGCACACCCCCGTCAAGGTCGGACAAAAAGGCTTGATAAATCTCCAATTCCTGTTCATCCGCCTTTTTCAGGACATACAATGCGTCATTTTCTTCGATTTTCCACACGGCATAATCTTCGTCGTCCTCTTCATGCCTGAATGCCGTCACCAGAGCCTGAGGTCCAATACCCATTTGCGCCAGGATTTCCCGGATAATCTCCTCCCCCACCAGGGTGTTCTTTTCTTCTTTTACGGAAGCCATGCGATTTTCTCCCTCGTATCTTCCAGGCCCCATTCTAACAGGACAGGTCCTGGAAAACAACCCCGAAACAAAAAGGAACCCCCCGGTAAAACCGGGGGTTCTTCATATGCGGGCATAGCCCTCTGTTCCTCGCGTGACACGTGAACGTGTAAAACGGCCCGCCAGCCGCGCTGGGGACTGTTACTTGCTACCCGTTAACGGGTCGGGGTAAGGTATTCTTAATTGTTCTCCCATCTCATCTTCTTTA
>JALEII010000062.1 GCA_022770345.1 Clostridiales bacterium
AGAAGATGGCGGTGTTCTCGCCGTTCAGGTCGGTGTTGGCGGAGCAGTGTATGGAAGCAATGCCCTTCAAAGGCAGGTAGTAGTTCATCATGGAGAACATGCCCTTCTTCATCTCGCCGCCGTACCAGGTGTTGATGATGACCTGCTCCCGGGAGGTGATGTTGAAGGCCACGCAGGTCTCGGAGTTCAGGCCCAGCTCCTTGAAGTTCTCCACCTTTGCCTTGGAGGCATTGTAGACAACGAAGTTGGGGGTGAAGTTCTTCAATTCCTCAGCGGTGGGCTTGATGAACATATTGGTGACGAAGTGTGCCTGCCATGCCACTTCCACGATGAAGCGGACAGCCATGCGGGTGTCCTTGTTGGCGCCGCAGAAGGCATCCACAACGTAGAGCTTCTTGTTGCACAGCTCCTTGACCGCCAGATCCTTCACGGCCTTCCAGGTGGACTCGCTCATGGGATGGTTGTCGTTCTTGTACTCGTCGGAAGTCCACCACACGGTGTTCTTGGAGTTCTCGTCCATGACGATGTACTTGTCCTTGGGGGAACGGCCGGTGTAGATACCGGTCATCACGTTCACGGCGCCCAGCTCGGTGAGCTTGCCCACCTCATAGCCGGACAGACCAGCCTTGGTCTCTTCCTCGAACAGCTGCTCGTAGGAAGGATTGTAGACCACTTCGGTGGTACCGGTAATTCCATACTTTTCCAGACCATTGATTTCCATAGTGTATCTTTCCTCCTAAAATAAAGTTATGCGGTAGAAGCCGCAATTTTCACAGGATCGGTGGGCTTTGGGAAATCCCAACTTCCACCAAGTACATTCTAGCACATTCCCGCCAGAATGTCCACCGTTTTTTCAGCAATTTTTTATCGATTCGGTTGGATCCGGCACCCTTCCAACCGGTTCCTGCAAGACCGGCGCTTTTTCGCTCCCCCGCCCCGCCGCCGGTCCGCAGGAAGCGTGCATTCATCCCTATATTAAGCGCATTTTCCGCATAAATAATCACCGCCCCGGATGTTTCCGGGGCGGCGAACGTTTTTACTTGGACTTCTCGGCCTTCTTGGCGGCCTTGGCCTTTGCCTTGGCTTCCTGCGCCTTCTTGGCCTCTTCCTTGGCGGCAGCGGCAGCGGAGTCATTGGTGGACAGGGCCCACTTGGCGAACTCGATGCGGACCTGGTCAGCGCCGGTCTCGATGACGAACTTGTCGTCCTTCACGTTAACGACGGTGCCGGTAATGCCGCCGATGGTGGTGATCTTGTCGCCGACCTTCAGGGCTGAGCGCATTTGCTCGGCTTCCTTCTTCCGCTTGTTCTCCGGACGGATCAGCATGAAGTAGAAAATGGCGATCATCAGGACCAGCATCACAAGCGTGCTGGCCATTCCGCCGCCGGCAGCGGGAGCAGCGGTGGTATCCAAAAATTGAAGCATAAGGGGTTTCTCCTTTATTAGAAATTCCTATTCATTATAGCATTCCCACAGAGAAATGCAAGGGGCAATTAAATTCTTCTGGCCAATTTTTCCGAATATTCCCGACGGAAGGCGTCGAATCTGCCCTCATCCAGAGCCTGACGGATCTTTTCCATGAGTTTATTGTAGAAATACAGGTTGTGCATCACGCAAAGCCGCATGGCCAGCATCTCCTCCGCCACGAACAGATGGCGGATGTACGCCCGGCTGTACCGGCGGCACACAGGGCAATCGCACTGGCTGTCGATAGGGCCCAGGTCCCGGGCATATTTGGCGTTTTTCAGGTTGATAGCCCCTTCCCAGGTAAAGAGCCGGGCGTGCCGGGCATTCCGGGCGGGCATCACGCAATCGAAGAAGTCCACACCACGGGCCACGGACTCAATGATGTTGGTGGGGGTCCCAACGCCCATGAGATACCGGGTCTTATTTTGGGGCATATACTCCTCTACAGCCTCAATGATGTCGTACATCTCCTCCGCCGTCTCGCCCACGGCCAGGCCGCCGATGGCGTAGCCGGGCAGGTCCAGGTCCGCAATGCGCTTCATGTGGTCGATACGCAGGTCCGCATAAGTGCCGCCTTGATTGATGCCCCAGAGCATCTGTTTGGGGTTCACCGTGTCCGGCAGTGTGTTGAGCCGGGCATTCTCCGCCTTGCACCGGACCAGCCAGCGATAGGTCCGGTCCACACTTTGCTTTACATAATCCTTCGGAGCCGGGTTCTCGATGCACTCATCGAAGGCCATGCACATATCCGAACCCAGGTGGGACTGGATCTGCATACTCTCCTCCGGGCCCATGAAAATTTTATGACCGTCAATATGGGAAGCGAAGGTCACGCCTTCCTCTTTTATCTTCCGCAGGGATGCCAGGGAAAACACCTGAAATCCACCGGAATCCGTCAAAATTGGCCCGTCCCAAGTGATGAATTTATGCAGGCCGCCGCAGTCCTTTACCAGCTCGTCGCCAGGGCGCAGGTGTAGATGATAGGTGTTGGACAATTCCACCTGGCAGCCGATGTCCTTCAGGTCCTTGGCGCTGAGAGCGCCCTTGATGGCCCCCTGGGTACCTACGTTCATAAATACCGGGGTCTGGACCGTGCCATGGGCGCAGGTAAACACGCCCCGACGGGCCTTACCCTCGGTTTTCAGCAATTCAAACATGAATGTCTCCTTTTTTGGTGTTTTTCAGCAGATAAAGCCGGACCGGCTCCTCGGTCCCCATGCGGGTGCGAAACAGGATGTCCTTCCAGTAGGAAAAACCGCACTTTTCAATGACCCGTCGGGAACGATGATTCCGCAGAAAATGCCCGCAGGTCAGAAAATCATAATTCTGAGAGCCGAAGCACTCGGCAATGACCGCCCGGGCCGCCTCCGGCATCAGGCCCTGTCCCCAGCGGTCCTTGGCAAGCACATAGCCGATCTCCCGGCCTTGCCAGTCCTCCGGCAGGTCCTCACAGTGGCCCGTAGATTCCAGACCCAGCGAGCCGATGACCCGGCCGGTGACCTTCTCCTCCAGAGCCAGGGTCTTTTTTTCATCCATAAACAGCTTCAAAATGGCGGCAGACTGCTCCCGGTTTTCGTGGGCGGCCCAACCGGCCATCTCCCCTACCCCCGGCACGCTGGCGTAGCGGTAAAAATCTTCCAGGTCCTCTTCCCGCCATGGCCGCAGCATCAGCCGGTCTGTCTCCAAGCGCCAGGTGGTCACATCTACAAAAGCGTCCATAGCACCCTCTTTCCGAATCAGTGCTCGGCACTCTGCGGTTCCTCTGCAGGGCATCCCGATTCCGTCCGTTTCCTGCGGCTTACAAGGAACGGGATGCCATCCTCATAAATACACTGCCGCAAAAACAGGTTCACCGCCGTGGACAGGTCCAGTCCCAATTCCGCAAACAGCTCCTGGGCCTGCGCTTTCACATCTGCATCAATGGAAATACTTGTCGAAATTTTTGCCATGGATGGTCCCTCCTTTTGCCTATATTTTACCACAGACCGTTCTTTTGTCAATATATCTTATATAGATTATACTTATAATTTACAGGATAAGCATGGCATCCCCGAAGGAGAAAAAACGGTACCGCTCCCGGACAGCGATGTTATAGGCGTTCAGGATATGCTCCCGGCCCGCAAAGGCGGACACCAGCATCACCAGGGTGCTTTCCGGCAGGTGGAAATTGGTCACAAGGCCGTCCATAGCCTTGAATTGGTAGCCCGGATAGATAAAAATTTCCGTCCAGGCGTTCTTTTCCGAGAAGGTTCCGTCCTCGTTCACCAGGGATTCCAGCGTCCGGCAGGAGGTGGTCCCCACGCAGATGATGCGTCCGCCGTTTTTCTTCGTCTCGTTCAGCAGGTCCGCCGTTTCCTGGGACATCATGCAGAATTCCGAGTGCATATGATGCTCCGTGACCTCCTCTGCTTTCACGGGCCGGAAGGTCCCCAGCCCCACATGCAACGTCACGAAGGCCTCATTGACCCCCTTCTCCCGGATGCGCTGAAGCAGATCCTTCGTGAAGTGCAGGCCCGCCGTAGGGGCGGCAGCGGAACCGCTTTCCCGGGAATACACAGTCTGATACCGTTCCTGGTCCTGCAATTCCTCTTTGATATAGGGGGGCAGAGGCATTTTACCCAACCGTTCCAGAATTTCCAGGAAAATTCCCTCATACCGGAACTCCACCACCCGGTTTCCGTCCTCCCGGACCTCCGCCACTGTGGCCGTCAGGCTACCGTCTCCAAAGGAGACGGTCTGGCCTACCTGCATTTTCTTGCCGGGGCGACACAGGCACTCCCAGCGCTTGCCCCCCAGATCCTTCAGCAGCAGCACCTCCACGGCGCCGCCGGTGGGCCGGTGGCCCATGAGCCGTGCAGGCAGCACCCGGGAATCGTTCATCACCAGGCAGTCGCCGGGCCGCAAATAATCAATAAGGTCATAAAAATGCTTATGGGTCACTGCTCCCGTGGTCCGGTCCAGCACCATCAGACGAGACTCGTCCCGCTTTTCCAGAGGGGTCTGGGCGATCAGTTCCTCCGGAAGGTCGTACCAAAAATCCTTCGTTTTCATAAAGAAAACTCCTTTTCACCATAGATTCTCGGATTATACCATATTCGGCCCGAAAGTGCAACGGTAGGACACGGAAAATGCCGCAGCAAGGCCTCTGCTGCGGCAAATATTTACGGCTCCCGGAAAAGTTCGGCCGTTTTGTACAGATAAATGAGCCGCTGGATGCCCACGACGATCATACCGATCAAGGCCGCCAGCACCGCCAGTGATCCTATGACTGCCGTGAACACGCTCTGCATCCATGCCACCAGAGTCCCAGCAAGCATCACGGCCACAACGATCCAATACCGCTTCCAGAGTTTCTGCCATTTTTCCGCCAAGGAATCATCCACACCAATCAGCACGGTCATGCTGCCCTTACATTCATAGAATACGACCGCTGCCTCCAGGACCGCCGCCCCCATCAGCAGAAGCGCCGACAGCACCGGCAAATCCCGCAGCGCCTCCTCAGAAAGCGGCAGCGTGACAGCATCGATCACCACCAGTCCCACTACCGCCCAGGCCGCATAGCCGTAATTCTTCTCCTCCTTGGCCAGCAGGAACAGCAGCACACACTGAGCCACGCTCACCAGAATACTGAGAATCTCCCCCGGGAATTTCAGTCCGGGCAGCACCTGCACAACGGAGTTGTTGGTCAGAAAGGCAGCGATAAAAGTGGGAATGAGCATCCAGAAATAGATCCAAAGCCACTTCCCCACGTTTTTGTGCTGACGGCGCAGGGCCTGCCCGGCTTCCTTGGCCGCCGCCCGCTGCTTCCGCCGCTCCGGCATCACCGAAGCCCCGGCGCACAAAATGCATGTCTTTTCCGAATCACAGCCCAGGCAGGTGGCGCAGCCCTTGTCCCGGGCACACTGGGCAATGTCGCAATCGTTCCCCAACCAGCTTCCCGGGCCCTGCCTGCATCCGGGACAAAGGGAGTTCTGGTATTCCGCACATTCCGAACAGTTTTTTCCGCAATAGGTTTCCGCCATGGTACGTCCCTCCGTATGTAATTTTTGGGGTATTCCAGTTTGAGTGTAACAGATTCGACCATATTTTTCAATAGGCAAATCCAAACATTTCCGCATAGATTGGCCTGGAGGGATCAACATGATGGAAAACGTCTTTTTTCAAGGGGCCTGCACGGCCCTTGTCACCCCGTTTCTGGGAAATTCCGTGAATTACCCCATGATGCTCCGGCTGCTCCAGCGGCAGTTGGACGCCCACATTCCCGCCGTGGTCATTGCCGGGACCACCGGCGAAGCCCCCACGCTTACCGACCACGAAAAGCTGGAGCTCATCCGCCGGTGCAAGGAATTTGTGGGGGACCGGTGCAAAATTCTCGCCGGAACCGGCAGCAATTCCACCGCCCACACCGTGGACCTGAGCATGGCGGCGGAGGAAGCCGGGGCCGACGGTCTGCTGGTGGTCAGTCCCTACTACAATCATCCCACGGCAGAGGGTCTGTTCGCCCATTACTTATCCGTGGCCCATGCAGTCAAAATTCCGATCATTCTCTACAATGTCCCCGGCCGCACCGGCTCGGACATCCCCGTCGGCGTCTACCGGCGGCTCAGCCGGATAGCGAACATTGTCGGGGTCAAGGAAGCATCTTCCGACATAAGCAAGGTCAGCCGGATTTTAGCCGCCTGCGGTCCCCGGTTCGCCGTCTGGACCGGGAATGATGCCCTGACAGTCCCGGCCATAGCCTTGGGAGCCAACGGGGTCATATCCGTCACAGCCAATCTGTTCCCGGAGCGGGTCCATGCCATGGCGTCGGCCGCTCTGGACGGCGATTTGGACACTGCCGCAGCCCTGAGCCTTTCCCTGACGCCCTTGAACGACCTTCTTTTCCGGGAAACGAACCCCATTCCCGTAAAAGCGGCCCTGGAACTGCTGGGCTATGACTGCGGCCAGTGCCGCCTGCCCCTGACCGGACCCACCGAGGAAACGCTGGCCGGGCTGAAAGCCGCCCTGCCGGAGCTGTAACGAGTTTTCCGTGCTTTCTTCCAAAAACATTTGACTTTTTCGAGCCGGTTTGCTATACTATTACCAGATGGAGGGACTTCCCTCTTTTCCAAGGAGGTAACAGCAAATGGAAAAGAACATCATTACCATCAGCCGTGAGTTTGGCAGCGGCGGCCGGAGCATTGGCCGTCTGGTGGCCCAGAAGCTGGGTATTCCGTTTTATGATAAAGAACTGGTGAACCAGATCGCACTGGAATCCGGTTTTGCGCCGAAATTTGTGGAAGATCACGGGGAGCATTCCCCCGGAACAAGCCTGTTCTCCTACGCTTTTGCCCCTCAGGGGGTCCCCGGCGTGATGAATGGCCTGTCCACGGCGGATTTCCTGTGGAACATCCAGTGCAACGTTATTCTGCAGCTGGCCGAGAAAGGTCCCTGCGTCATCGTGGGCCGGAATGCGGACTACATCCTCAAGGACCGGAAGGACACCCTGAACGTCTTTATCCACGCCGACATGGACTTCCGGGCGGACCGGATCGTGCGGCTCTACGGCGAGTCCGAAAAGAGCCCCAAA
>JALEII010000079.1 GCA_022770345.1 Clostridiales bacterium
ATTTTGGTCTGACGGACTGATATTTATGCTAGGCAGAGTCGCACCCCTCACGGGGTGCGTGGGTTGAAATTCGAATTCTGCCGCCTTATACGGACAAAATGGAAAGTCGCACCTCTCACGGGGTGCGTGGATTGCAACACCGTCTGGCTTGGCTCTATCTGCATCCCACGCGCATAGGGGCTGTTGGCGTTTACGCAGGAGGACGAGATGCCCAGAATCCCGCAAATCTCCTTCTGCGAACGTCCTCTTGCAGAAGCGCCCCGATTCTCCGGGTCATCGCCGTCTCAATTTCTCCATGCGTAATCAGACATTTCCGAACGGTCCCTTCCGATATATCCAGCTCCCGTGCCGTCTCCCTGATGCTCAGGCGCTTTCTGTATTCCTTCAAAACATCTTCGGTAGTCATGGCAAGCCTCCTACTTCTTCAGCAGAACCTTGAAAATCGCCCCAAAGAAAATCAGTGCATAGATAACCCACATGGTCAGACACCCTCTTTCTGGTCAATTACGATCTGGTCCGCTCGTCTCGCTCCGGGTTTCCGCTCCTGAATGACGATTTCATAGCCCAGAACATCGAGCATTTCGACAACGTTGTTAATGGTCATATTCGGGATATTCAACCTAGAGCTGACATCATTCCCTCTTTCCTTCCCAATAGCCTTCGCCATGGAAAGAAGCGAAACCCCCTTGTCACGCATGACTTGACGTATTGCCTTGTTTATCTGCATCGGCATTCCCTCCCTTGTTCTTTAAATATACAGCAGTTCCGCAAAATTGTCAAAAGATTTTGTAAAAAATCGTCATTTGCAACGGAGAATAGTATATTTGGATACCTTGCGGAAAATTGTTTTGCAGTTTGAACAAGAAACTTGACATCAATATAGAGATTGCGATACTGTATGTTTGTATATTGACATCAAGAGCCTAAAATGTGTCCAGTTGATTGCTGGGTATGAAAATGGAGCATGGACGGTGTTACCGAACCCTGTGAGGGGTGCGTGGATTGAAATTTATCGGGAAATAGGATACCATAGGGAATCTTAGTCGCACCCCATGAGGGGGGCGAGAATTCAAGATTCCCCGAAGTCGAGAAGGAAGCCGGTGGCAAAAGCAATCCGCAAAAAGCAGGTAACGGTGTCAGTTCTGTGTCCATCAAATCCTAATATGCCGTTTGACAGGGTCACCGAAATGATCAACGTCCTTGGCTATGAAACCACAGCGCGGAGATGGAATCGAGAAACAAGACGTGATGAGCCAATGATAATTGACCGGAAGGAGGACAAACCATGTGGATCCTTTATGCCATCATTTTCTTTGGGGCGGTTTTTGCTGCTCTCTTGAAGTAGGTGGACAATGAGAAAGCAAGCAGTTGGGGCGCTGCCTGCTGTGCTTTGAGCTTTGCCGGGAAGAACGGCTATGAGGTTGCATTGCCCCCTCTAAGAATTACCATACCCGAATCCACACAAAAGGAGGAGAAATCAACATGGAGACCATCCCGGAGGAGGATTATCTGCAAATTTCCGGCCTCCAGCACTATCGCTTCTGCCCACGGCAGTGGGCGCTCATTTATCTGGAACAACAGTGGGCGGAGAATCTGCGGACCACGGAAGGAGTGCTGCTCCACGAGCGGGCCCATCAGGAGGGACTCCGGGAAAGTCGTGGGGACCTGCTCACGGTCCGGGGCCTGCGGGTGTTTTCGCCCAATCTGGGCCTGTCGGGAGCCTGCGACGTGGTGGAATTTCGCCGGGGCAGCGGCGTGCCGCTGGCCGGACGGGAGGGACTGTGGCAGGCCTATCCCGTGGAATACAAGCGGGGCAGCCCCAAGGCCGACTCCTGTGACGCCTTGCAGCTTTGCGCTCAGGCCATGTGCCTGGAGGAAATGCTTTGCTGTGACATTCCCGAAGGGGCGCTCTTTTATGGAGAACCCCGCCGCCGGGAGCCGGTGGCTTTCACCGAGGAGCTGCGGCAGGAGGTGCGCCAATGCGCCGCCGAGATGCGGGAACTGTACCGCCGGGGCCGGACGCCCATGCCAAAGCGGGCCAAGCGCTGCAATGCCTGTTCTCTGAAAGAGATCTGCCTGCCGGGCCTGCCGAAGCTGGCAAAAACGGCGGATTACTTACGAAAAAGTCAGGAGAATGGCCCATGCGGAAATTATTGAACACCCTGTTCGTGACCTCTGAGGATGCTTATCTGACCATTGACGGGGAAAATGTGGTGGTCAACCGGGAAAAACAGGAAATTGGCCGGCTTCCTCTGCATACTTTGGAGCAAATTCTCTGCTTTTCCTATGCAGGCGCCTCCCCGGCGCTGATGGGCGGTTGTGCCCAGCGGGGCGTGGGCCTGACTTTCTGCACCCCACGGGGCCGGTTCCTGGCCCGCAGTCAGGGGGAGTGGAACGGTAATGTGCTGCTGCGCCGGACCCAGTACCGCCTGGCGGACGACCCGGCGGAATGCTGCAAAATTGCCCGGAACATGATCTACGGGAAGTTGTTCAACAGCCGCTGGAGCATCGAACGGACCAAGCGGGACCATGCCCTGCGGGTGGATACGGCGGCTTTGGAGACGGCTTCTGCCCAGCTGAAAACCCAGGCGGACCTGGCCCTGACGGCTACGGACCCGGAAATACTCCGGGGCGTCGAGGGCAGCGGGGCGAAAATCTATTTTGACGTATTTGACAAGCTTATTTTGCAGCGAAAAGAGGCATTTTCCTTTGAAAACCGGAACCGGAGGCCGCCCACGGACCCGGTTAACGCCATGCTGTCCTTTGCTTACAGTCTGCTGGCTAACGACTGCACTTCGGCGCTGGAGAGCGTAGGGCTGGATTCCTACGTGGGATTCCTGCACCGGGACCGGCCCGGACGGAACTCCCTGGCCCTGGACCTGATGGAGGAGCTGCGGCCCTGTCTGGCGGACCGGTTTGTGCTGACCCTCCTCAATAATCGCATCCTGTCCCCGGAGGACTTCGAGCACACGGACAGCGGGGCAGTGCTGCTGACGGACGGGGCCAGGAAGAAATTCCTGCAAAACTGGCAGGAGCGGAAGCGGGACACCATCACCCATCCCTATCTGGGGGAGAAGCTGCCTTGGGGGCTGGTGCCTTATGTGCAGGCGCTGCTGCTGGCCCGATACCTACGGGGCGATCTGGACGGCTATCCGCCGTTTTTGTGGAAGTGACGCTATGCTGGTTTTAATTACTTACGATGTGAATACCGAAGATGCCGCCGGACGGAGGCGGCTGCGGCAGATCGCAAAGCAGTGTGTGAATTACGGCCAGCGGGTGCAAAATTCCGTATTCGAGTGCGTGCTGGACCCGGCCCAGTACAAGATCTTGCAGGCGAAGCTGTGTAAACTCATGGACCCTCAGCGAGACAGCCTGCGGTTCTACCGGCTGGGCAAAGAAACCCGGGATAAGATCGAGCATTTCGGCGTAAAAGCGGGGTATGACCCAACGGGGACACTGATTTTGTGAAAAGAAAGTATTCTTCCCTGGGAGTTGTACCCTACACAGGGGAAGCAAACGCCTCTCTGAAAGTTGGCTACTCTGCCTTCCGATCCCCGGCGGAGCGGATGGTCTCCAGGGGTATCTTTTCTCCGTCTGCAAATTCCAGCATCTGTCCGCACACGTCGATTCGACGAATCATTCCGATTTTTTCCACGTAGGCCCCGCCGCTTTTCCATTTGTCCGGCCGGAAATAGCAAATTCGGACCGGCGTTTCCGGGTGCCGCAGTGCCTCCTGCAGCGTTTCATCCAGAGCTTGCCGGGCCTCCTCCGTCAGCTCCACCGGCTGCTCCGTGAGCCGGGCCGTCTCCTCCACTGCCGCTTCCAGCCCCGTCAGGGCCGCAAAGGGCGCAAACTGGGCCGCCCGCTCCTGATTGGACATGGGCGGATGCTTGGCAGAATACACCCGGGTGTGGTGCAGGATCGAATCGTATTTCACGCCTTATGCCCTCCAATCTGGCCGTTCCGCTCCCGGGCAGTGGCCCCTTCCAGATAATTGCTGCCCCGCAGGATGGCGTTGCGGCCATAGCGCCGCTGAATGGACAACACGGCCTGTTGACGGCGGCGCTCCCGCTCCAATTCCGCTTCCTGCCGCCGGAGCTTTTCCTGCTGCTCCTCTGTGGTGGAAAACAGGTCCAGCTGCACCGGCTCCTCGGGAATCTGGCTTTCCGGCAGCACATGGCAGGCGGTAACGGTAATGCGCCGGATCAGCAGATTTTTCCCGGTGATGCGGTCAAAAATTTTCAGCATGGCCTTCACCATGATTTTGGCCGAAGCGGTGTGCCGTCCCAGATTCTCCGACCCGTGGGCGGGCTTGGGGGTCTGGCGGCCATAGCGGTCCGTGACAACCGGCCCGGAATAGGATCTCCGAATGTCCGGGTCCGTGAGATTGTCGATGTCGTACCCCACGTCCAGCACCACCTGATTCCCGGCCAGCCGCTTTTCCAGCAGATCCAGAGCCAGCCGCTCGGTCATTTCCCAGACGATGAGCCGGGCCTTTTCGTTGGTATAGGGGCATTGAAGCACCTGGCCGGAGCTGAGGCTATTGGTGCTGGGCCGATAGGCCTTGATGTCTGCAATGGTGCAGGGCTCCACCCCCCAGGCGTGGTCCAGCAGCAGCCCCGCATTGACTCCGAAGGTCCGGAAAAACCACTCCTCGTCGAATTCCGACCGGAGGGCAATGTCTCCCATGGTGTGCATCCCGGCGCTTTCCAGCTTTCGGGCGTAGCCGGGACCCAGCCGCCAGAAATCCGTCAGAGGTCGATGGTCCCAAAGCTGCCGTTTGTAGCTCATTTCGTCCAACTCCGCAATGCGGACCCCGTTTTCGTCCGGAGGCAGATGCTTGGCTACGATGTCCATGGCAATCTTGCTGAGATAAAGATTGGTGCCGATGCCTGCCGTGGCGGTGATGCCGGTGCTTTTCAGCACGTCCGAAATCATCCTCCGGGCTAACTCCCGGGCCGTCAGACCGTAGGTTTTCAGGTAGCCGGTGGCGTCAATGAACACCTCGTCCACGGAATAGACGTGGATGTCCTCCGGGGCAATGTATTTGAGATAAATGTTGTAGATCTGGGTGCTGACCTCCATATAATGGGCCATTTGAGGCTTGGCAATCACGTAATCCAGTTCCAGGGACGGGTCCCGCTCCAGCTCCGCCGCCACGCAGCTTTTCCCACGGAACATCCCACCGGGGGCTCGGCGCCGCCGCTGGACGTTCACGGCCTTCACTTTCTGGATCACCTCGAAAAGCCGTGCCCGACCCGGTATTCCATAGGCCTTCAGCGCCGGGGACACCGCCAGGCAAATGGTCTTTTCCGTGCGGCTCTCGTCCGCCACCACCAAATTGGTGCCCAGGGGGTCCATTTCCCGCTCCACGCACTCCACGGAAGCGTAAAAGGACTTCAAATCAATGGCAATATAGCTTTTCATCTGCGCTCCCGCCTTTCGTGACCCTATTATATCAAAAGTTTGTTCAAATTGGAAGCGGAAAATTCCGGGACTGCCAGCAGCCCCGGAATTTTTTATTCGATATCGCAGACGATGCCCGCAAAGAGCAGCAGACCGTCCTGGGACGTGACCATGGTCAGAAAGGGCCGGTCCAGCCGGAAATCCACTTCCTCCTCCGGGGGCCTGGCCGCACCGGCAGCATCCATCAGGGTATAAGCCGCCGCCGTGACCCCCTCCTCGTCGATGGCCAGCCGGGCGGCGTGGTCCGTCTGGGAAAGGCACAGGGCATTTTCGGAAATCGGGGAGAAATCCGCCTGGGCCGGGTTGAAAACCTTGGAAATGCCCATGGTTTCCAGGGCATCCGTCAAGGTCTGCTGCCGGAAAACATCAAATTTCGGAATGGAAACATGGACGATCAGCCGGGCCTGATTTTCCCATTGGCTGCTGTCTGACGCCAGGGTGAACACGTCCTCCCCGGCCAGCAGGTCCTCGGGCGTGACCCCCTCGTCCGGCAGAAAGAACCACATGGTTCCGCCGCTTTCCAGGCGCTTACCGTAGGCGGCGAAGCCCTCGCCCCAGTAATACGTGTCCGCTCCGTCGCTTCGGAGAAAGTCCGCACTCGTGTCCCCGGAAAGGCCATGGAAGGTGCCTTCCCGGGTATTGCTCTTGGAAAACTCCTCCGTCCATTTGGACTGAAAATAGACGGTAGAAGCCAGTGCCAACACCGTATCCGGAGAGAATTGTGCGGTTTTTGTGGCTTTTTTCAGAAGTCCTCCGGTCTGTTCGTCCAGCCAGTCCCGCAGAGCTTTATCCAGCTCCTCGGACCCCATTTCGCCCCGGTACACGGATGCGTAATCATTTTCTGCCAGCCGGTCCACGGTCTCCTGCCGGAAAGATTCCCCCTGGTCGAGCCAAAGGGAGTTTGCCAGTACGCTGTTCACGGCTCCGTCCTGCCGGTACACGGACCGCCACACAGCCTTCGCCTGAGTCCGCAGGTCCTCCAGGCCGTCGCTGCCCAGGGCGGCCAGGATCTCCTGCCGGGTGTCCCCGTCGGTGATCTCCGCCAGCATGGCCAGGGCCATATACACATTCAGGGGGGAGCAGACCCGGTTGCCCTGACTACCGGAAAGCAGCGCCCGTGCGGCCGTTGGGAAATAGGTTTCCAGCCCGTCGGCAAAGTCCTCCTCCGGCCGCAGGTCATTGAGGTCATCCCGCCAGCGGTCATAGACCTGCCGGAACGCCTCGTCGTCAAATTCACCGTTCCATTTGATATATTTTTGCTCGTTGGGATAGGCTGCCATCTGGGGATATTCCGCAGCAGCCAGCACCTGCACACCGCCCCGGCCCAGGTTCACACCGCCCGTCCCCAAGAAAATGCTCAGCAAAATTACCACCGTCAGAATCGCCGCCACTGCCGCCGTCCAACGGGGTATTTTCCGCTTTTTTGCCTCTTTGACGTACTTGTCCGGCAAATTCGTCACCGCATCATAAAGGTCTTCCTTCTTCATGGGACTTCCACTCCTTTTGCTTCCAGATAGATTTTCAGTTTCCTCCGCAGGCTCAGCATTTTCTGGGCCATCTGCGCCCCGGACCGGAAGAACTCTGCCGCCAGCGTCTGAACGCTGTCTCCATACCAGTACCGCCGGACAAACAGCACACGGTCCTCTTTGGGCAGGGCGTCCAGCCAGTCCCGGATGTAGGCCGTCAGCAGCCGCCCATCGATCTCGTCCTCCAGACGCTTGCTGTCCGGAATGCACTCCTCCAGCTCTGAGAGCAGCACCTCTATGGGCATATAGCGTTTCTGCGTGTGCTTTTTCCGGTAACGGCTCACCGCCAGATTCCGCACGATGCGCCCCAGGTAGGCCCCCAGGCAGTCTGGCCGCTCCGGGGGGATGCGGTTCCAGACGGCCAGCCAGGTGTCGTTGACACACTCCTCCACGTCCTCCCGGCAGCCCAGAATGTTCCAGGCGATCCGGCGGCACAGATTCCCGAATTTCCGGTCCGTCTCCCGGATGGCCTGCTCCTCCCGTGCAAAGTACAGGCCCAGAATGGCTTTTTCCTCCAAGTCCTTCGCCTCCTTTTCTTCCTTTCTACCATATCTGTCGCAAAAGGTCAACATATATTGAGGATGTGACGGAAAGATTTCCGTAGGGGCTTCGATTTCTTTGTATAAAAAGCAGTGCCTCCTCTTGAAAAAAGCGCCTCGGGGTGATAAAAACATCGGATCTTATCCTGCTTTTTCCGGCGCTCTCTGGCGTTTTCTGGCCTTCGGGGAAGGGCTGGGGCCCTTTTGGCGGAGTATCCCGCTATTTGCAGCAGCAGCGGTCCTGAGCGCCGGGATTGTCACGCTGTTCAAAAAATTTGCCGGCGGCAAGAAGGAAACCTCCGGCTTTCAGTGTATCCGAATCGGAAAGTCCTCGTTGGGAGTCCCTGCTGCATCGGGGGTTTACTTTTTCCTCCGGAAATGATACAATAACCCAAACATGCCCGGAAGGAGCGAAACCATGGGCGATTTTCTGATTGAATTCAAGCGATTTTTCCGGAAGGGAGATATGGTGCTGCTGGCGTTGTGCCTGACGGCGACCGTGTTCGGTCTGCTGGTCATTGCCAGCGCCACGAATGCCGTGAACAGCACCCGATATATTATCCTGCAAGGCTTCAGCGCTGTGATCGGCGTGCTCTTTTACGCCGTTATGTCCTCCATCGACGTGGATACCTTTTCGGAGCATCGGACGGCGCTGGTGATCTTTAACGTTCTGCTGCTGTCGCTGCTGATCCCCTTCGGCGTGAACACCGGCGGCAACAAGAGCTGGATCAAGCTGCCCCTGGTGCCCTTCAACATCCAGCCTGCGGAAATTTGTAAAGTGACCTATATCCTCATCATGGCCTCCGTGATGAATTCCCATCAGAACCGCCTTTCCTCCATCCCCTCGGTGATGCACATGGTGGTCCATCTGGGCCTCATCGTGGGGCTGAATATGGTCCTGTCCGGCGATGCCGGTGTGTCACTGATCTTCGTATTTATCTTTGCCGGCATGGCCTTTTCCGGCGGCGTGAGCCTCTGGTGGTTCCTGCTGGCGGCAGGTGGCCTGATTGCCGTGGTCCCCTTTGCCTGGAATCATCTGATGGCGACATACCAGAAAAATCGGATTATGGTGCTGTTTGACCCGACCATCGATCCCCAGGGACTGGACGAGCGGTATCATACGGTGCAGTCCCTCCGGTCCCTCACCGGCGGCGGCGTTACGGGCCAGGGTCTGTTTCACGGCAACCGGACCCAGGCCGACGACCTGGTGGCCGGTCACACAGACTATATTTTCTCTACCATCGGCGAGGAGTTGGGCTTCGTGGGATGCATTGCCGTTATGGTCATGCTACTGCTCATCATCATCCGCTGCATTCATGTTGGTGTCCGCAGCACGGACTATATGCGCCGCATGGTGTGCTTTGGAGCGGCTTCGGCGCTGATGTTCCAGCTTATCAGCAACATCGGTATGTGCATCGGCGTGACCCCCGTTATCGGCTTGACCCTGCCCTTCATCAGCTACGGCAGCTCGTCTCTGGCGACCATTTACGCTATGCTGGGGCTGGTGTCCGGTGTCCACGCCCGACCAACAGAGGAAAGTCACGAACGCTACATTCGCCCCTATTGACGTTTCCCAGTGGAGAAAAAGGGCGGTTGTAGAAAAAACGATTGATTTTTTTCCTTTTTCGTGGTACACTCTTAGAACTGCATCCCCCAGACCATTCGGGGGAAAACTGTACAACGAGGTGTTTCATTACTATGGGGATCGTTCCTGCAGCTTATGAATTTCAGATGGACGGGGAGCCTGTTGCCTGTGAGGAGTTCGGCCACGGCCACATCAATTCCACTTATAAGATCACGACCGACACCGGTCACGAATATGTGCTCCAGAAGATCAATAAATATGTGTTCCACAATCCGGTGCAGCTGATGGCCAACGCCAACGCCGTCACCAGCTTCATCCGGGAACGGGAGGCGGACCCCCGGGCCGCCATTCACTTCATCCCCACCCGCAATGACGACGGCAGCTTCTGCCATCGGGACAGCGACGGGGAATTCTGGCGGATGTACGACTATGTGGGTGGCTTCTGTGTGGATCAGCCGGAGACCGACGAGGATTTCTACCAGAGTGCAGTGGCCTTTGGACGGTTCCAGCATCTTCTGGCGGATTTTCCGGCAGATACCCTGTATGAGACCATTCCCAACTTCCACAATACCGTGGACCGGTACCGCCAGCTGGAGGAATCCATCCGGCAGGATCTGGAGCATCGGGTGAAGCGGGCCCGACAGGAGATCGCGTTCGCCTTGGACCGGAAGGAAAAGGCCTGCTCTTTGCAGCGGATGCGGGAGAGTGGTGAGCTGCCCCTGCGGGTGACCCATAACGATACCAAGCTCAACAATGTACTGCTGGACCGGAATACCCGGAAGGCTCTGTGCGTGTTGGATCTGGATACGGTGATGCCCGGTCTGAGCGTTTACGACTTCGGCGATTCCATCCGGTTTGGCGCCGCTACGGCAGCGGAGGATGCCAAGGATCCCTCCACCATGAAGCTGGACCTGCATCTTTTTGAGGTCTATACCCGTGGCTTCCTGTCCACGGCGACCTCTCTGACCGACAAAGAGGTGGCCATGCTGCCCCTGGGCGCTTACATTATGACCATGGAGTGCGGCATCCGCTTCCTGAAGGACTTCCTGGACGGCGACCTGTATTTCAAGACCGCTTACCGGGATCACAATCTGGTGCGTTGCCGGACCCAACTGGCCCTGGCGGCGGACATGGAGATTAAATGGGAGGATATGCAGCGGATCGTGGCGGAGGTCGCTCACGAGCTGCGCGGATAAATCAAACGAGGAGGAACCTTTATGCACTATCTTGGCGTGACCTATGACATGAAGCACGTCCCCGAATTAGACCCCGGATTCATTCCCTTCGGCGTGTGGGCGGATGCCTACCGGAAGGGCGCGGAAAAGCCCCTGGCCATCGCCGTGGAGCGGGACAAGGGACACGTAAGCGTGCGCCGGACCTGCATCCATGGCACGCCGGATATGGCGGAGGCGGATTACCGCTATGTGGAGCGGTATGTGAAGTTCCTGCTGTGGAGCATCGGCGGCTTCCGGGTGTATATCTGCGGAAACGACCCCATTGCGGCTCGGCTGGCGAAGGAGTACGCCGCGGACGGTGCCAGAGCCTTCGATTTCGACTTCTTCCACAAGCTCTACAAGCGCGACCTGGAAGTGATCGCCCTGCCCCTGGACAAGTGCCCGGAGCCCAACGAGGCTCCCGTACCCATCGGCGGACACATGGACGGTTGCCGCATCGGCTTTGACGCAGGCGGCTCCGACCGGAAGGTCAGCGCCGTGATGGATGGCAAGTGTGTGTACTCCGAGGAAGTGGTCTGGCATCCCAAGACTCAGGCCGACCCCACTTATCACTATAACGAAATTGTGGAAGCCTTCCGCACCGCTGCTTCCAAAATGCCCAGGGTAGACGCCATCGGCGTTTCCTCCGCAGGTACCTTCATCGGCAACGCCCCTATGATCGCCAGCCTCTTTATCAAGGTCCCCAGAAGCCGCTGGAATGAGGTGGAGACCATTTATGACCGGGCGGGCGCTGCCATCGGCGATGTGCCGGTCGTGGTTGCCAATGACGGCGACGTGACCGCTTTGGCCGGTGCTATGAGCATGGATGTGGGCTCCATCATGGGCATCGCCATGGGTACCAGCGAGGCCGTAGGCTATGTGGATGCGGACAAGAACGTGCTGGGCTGGATCAGCGAGCTGGCCTTTGCGCCGGTGGACCTGAACGAGGAGGCCATGGCTGACGAGTGGTCCACGGATCAGGGCGTGGGCTGCAAGTATTTCTCTCAGGATGCGGTCATCAAGCTGGCCCCCCGTGCGGGCATCGAGCTGGACGAGAACCTGACCCCGGCGGAGAAGCTGAAGGTGGTCCAGGGCCTGATGGACCAGGACGACCCCAGAGCGCAGAAGGTCTTCGCGGACATCGGCAAATATCTGGGCTATACCGTGGTGGAGTATTCCCATTTCTACGACATTCATTATCTCATGGTTCTGGGCAGGGTCATGTCCGGCAAGGGCGGCGAGGCCATCCTGGCCAACTGCCAGCAGGTCCTCAATGACGAGTATCCGGAACTGGCCAAGGCCATCCGGGTGATGCTGCCCGACGAAAAGACCCGCCGGGTGGGCCAGTCCGTGGCGGCGGCCAGCCTGCCGGAGCTGCGGAAGTAAGAAGAAAAAGAACGGAGGCAGCCATAAAAACGCTGCCTCCGTTGCGGCATTTATGAAAATTTACCCAAAAAGGAGCGTATACCATGTTTTTTCAGAACGCACGGATCTTTACCTCGGATTTTCACTTTCATCTGGGGGCATTTCAGGTGGAAAACGGCATTTTTACCCAGGTCCTGGCACAGAATGTGCCGGAGGACGCCATTGACCTCCACGGGGCTACGGTGATTCCCGGCCTGATTGATGTGCATCATCACGGCAATTCCAATGCGGACTTCTCCGACGGTGATTACGAGGGCCTGAAACGGATGGCAAAATATCTGGCCGGCGTGGGCGTTACGTCTTTCGCCCCGGCTTCCATGACCCTGCCCTATGATGTGCTGGAAAAGGCGTTCGCCACTGCCCGAAAGCTGGTGGACGAGGATCCGGAAGGCTGCGCCGTGCTGCGGGGCATTCAGATGGAGGGACCCTATTTTTCCTATAAAAAGCGAGGCGCTCAGAACGCCGAATACCTGAAAGAGCCGGATTTTGAGGGCTTCAAGGCCCTATATGAGGGCTGCGGCGGACTGGTAAAAATCGTGGACATTGCTCCGGAACTGCCGGGAAGCGTGGAATTCGTGAAGAAGGCAAAGGAACTCTGCACCGTGTCCGTGGCCCACACGGATTCCGACTATGACCATGCCCGTGCGGCCTATGACGCGGGGGCCACGCACCTGACCCACCTGTACAATGCCATGCCCGGTATCCATCACCGGAATCCCGGCGTGATCCCGGCGGCGGTGGAGAATCCTAACGTCCGGGCGGAAATCATCTGCGATGGGCTTCATGTGCATCCCGCCTCTGTGCGGCTGGCCTTCTCCATGTTCGGTGGGGAGCGGATGGTTTTGATCTCTGACGCAGGCCGGTGCTGCGGCTTGCAGGAGGGGGACCATTTTCTGCTGGGTGGACAGGATGCCTGGCTGAAGGGCGGCATCGGCCGTCTGGCCGACGGGACCATTGCCTGCTCGGCCACGAACCTCTATGACTGCATGACCCGGGCCATCACCTTCGGAATCCGGGAGGAGGACGCCGTCCGGGCGGCCACCTATAACCCTGCCTGCGCCATCGGTGCGGAGAAAGAGGTGGGTTCCATTCGGGTGGGCAGGAGAGCGGATTTCCTCATTTGCTCCCCGGATTATAAGACCCGCCGGGTGTTCCTGAAGGGGAAGGAACTGTAAATAGCGAGGCGGCAGTAGCGGAGTGGCGAAAGGCAGTAACGGCAAATCATTGTAGGGGCGGCGGCATGCCCCGCCCGCTATCTTGCCACATTTGGGCGGTAAAAATCGACGCAGAAGCCTACCGGGACAGAGAAAAGCCTTCCCCTGGGGGTTGTGCCCCGCGCAGCGAATCCAAAATCTATATGACTGCCAGTGGCAGTCATACCTCTACTATGGCGGTCCGGCTCAAGCCGGACCGGATGAGGTCGAAGGTCACAGCGTCGTACCAACCTATGGTGAGAATCGGCAGCTTCGACCTCATCCCTCAGCCCTAAAGGGCTGCCAGCTTCTCCTCCAGGAGAAGCCTTCCCTCAGAAGTACCGGGCCGGTTCCTCTGAGGGAAGGCTCTCCCTGCACAGGGGAGGCTTACGACACTCTGTTTCTGCGTATGAAATTCGAGCGCATCGGGGCATGCCGCCGCCCCTACGTTCAAAATCGAACTGCCTGCCGCCCCTCATCCGGCCCCCTACACGCCGGGAGACTTTCGCCCCGTCGGGGCACATAGAAAGAAGAAAAATCCACAAAAAGAGGTCGTTATGTTCAAGCGTTACATTGGGGACAAGGCGTTTTACCGCCGGGTATTCGGCGTGGCCATCCCTATCATCATTCAAAACGGCATTACCAACTTCGTTTCCTTGCTGGACAACATTATGGTCGGCCAGGTGGGGACGGTGTCCATGAGCGGCGTGTCCATTGTCAATGGGCTGATGTTCGTGTTCAATCTCTGTATCTTCGGCTGTTCCTCCGGTGCGGGCATTTTTACCGCCCAGTACCACGGCTCTGGGGATCGGGAGGGCGTGCGGAACACCTTCCGCTTCAAAATTCTCTCCTGCCTTGCCCTGGCGCTGGTAGGCATCGGCATCTTTTATTTCGGCGGACAGGGGCTCATCGGCCTGTACCTGACTGGCGAGGGCGACCCTCAGGAGGCTGCCGGGGCCATGGCCTACGGCCTTTCCTACCTGCAGAGGATGCTCTTAGGGCTTATTCCCTTCGCTCTGTGCAACGCCTATTCCAGCACCCTCCGGGAAACCGGCGAGACCATGGTGCCCATGCTGGGCGGCATTGCGGCGGTGCTGGTAAATCTGGGGCTGAACTATGTGCTGATCTTCGGCCACTTCGGCGCTCCGAAAATGGGCGTGGAGGGCGCTGCTCTGGCCACGGTCATTTCCCGGTATGTGGAGCTGGCGATCGTGGCCGGTTGGACCCATGCCCACGGGGAACGGAACCCCTTCGTCCGGGGGGCTTACCGGTCCATGAGAATTCCCGCCCGGCTGCTGAAAAACATTGCCATCAAGGGAATGCCCCTGCTGGTCAACGAATTCTTATGGTCCTGCGGTATGGCAATCCTGAACCAGTGCTATTCCACCTGCGGCCTCAGCGTGGTCCCGGCCATGAACATATCCAGCACCCTTTATAATCTGGGCAGCGTGGTCTACCTGTCCATGGGCAACGCCGTGGGCATTCTCATGGGCCAGCTTCTTGGGGCAGGGGAGGACGAGATGACCGTCCGGGACGAAAACCGGAAAATGACCGCCATTGCGGTGACTTCCGGCCTGGTGTTCGGCGGGCTGATGGCAGCCTGCTCCGGCCTGTTCCCCCAGATTTATAACACCACCGACGAGGTCCGTGCTCTGGCGGCGAAGCTCATCCTCATCGCTGCTGTGATGCTGCCCTTTAACTCCTACACCAACGCAGCCTATTTTACCCTCCGCTCCGGCGGGCAGACCATGGTTACGTTCCTATTCGACAGTTGCTTTGTCTGGGGCTGCTGCGTGCCGCTGGCCTTTGTGCTGAGCCGGTTCACAAGCATGACCATCCTGCCCCTGTATGCCATTTGCCAGGCCATGGACCTTTTGAAGTGCGCCGTAGGCAAGTATCTTATCCACAAGGGTGTGTGGATACGGAATCTGGTAGGTGCATAGTTTGCAGACCGGGAATGGAAAATGATCCATTCCCGGTTTTTTGTTGAAACCCGGGAGTACTTGACGTATCATAGGTGCGTAAAATGTACTGATTTGTGGGGATGCCCCCGCCTGAGAAAAGGTGCTGAGACAATCATGACAACGACAACGGACGCCGGCAAGAGCGGGCGCAAGACTTATACAGAAAACGTACTGCGGCAGTTGATCCGACTGGACCGGGCCGGAGACACCCAGGAAATGGCTCTGGCGGTGCAGGCCATTCTGGAGACTCTGGGCCATTATGCCTTGGCGGACCGGGCCTTCCTCTTTAACCTGACGGAGGGTGGACGAACCTTCCGTAACAGCGTTGAATGGTGCAGGAGCGGCGTTTCCGCCCGGCAGGGGAATCTGCGGGATATCGCCCCGGAGGAAATTCCGGTGTGAATGGAGACCTTCCGCTCCGGGTCCAGCATTGTGATTCGTGATTTGGAGGACGTGCGGGAGACCAGCCCCTCCGAGTATGCCCTTCTGAAGCCACAGGACATCCGGCGGGAGATTGCCTCACCGATTTTTTACAAAGGCTCCCTCGGCGGCTTCCTGGGACTGGACAATCCCGGGATAGAGGACACGAAATCTCTGGTGGAGCTTCTGCAGCTGGTGGGCAGCCATTTTGGTTCCAGTCTGGAAAATACCCGTATGGTCACGGCTTTGAAAAGAAGCGTGGAGGACTTGCGCCGGGAGCAGCAGATTCTGAGTGTTCTCTGCGAGGACGATACCGCCGTGTACCGGGCGGACTTGCTGAATGACCGGGCGAGCGTGGTAAAAATGTCCCGGAATTCTAATATTTATGAGATCCAGATCCGGAACCGGGGGGAGGACCTGCCTTACACGGCCTTCCTGCAGGAGTATTGTGCGGACTATGTGGTGCCGGAGGATCGGGAGCGACTCCCGCGGGAGCTGTTGCCGGAGAATCTGCGACTGATCGTATCGACCTGAAGCAGGATTTTTACGAGGAAATCTCCTCCGAGCAGTCCATCCACCGGCTCACCGGTATGGCCGGAAAGGCGTCCAGCCAGATGAATGCGTTGTGCGATACCTTCGTGGTGCCGGAATACCATGACCGGGTGAAGAAATTTTTCGATCTGAAGACCTTGCCGGAGCGGATGACCCATGAGGAGACCATCGCCATCGAATGTCCGGCCACCGACGGAAACTGGCACCTGGCCCGGTTCATTGCGAAAAACCGGGACAAGGACGGAACCGTTACCAATGTGCTCTATGTGACCCAGTTGATCTCCGACGAAAAGCGCCGGGAGCAATTCTGGATCGTGGCAGCGGAGGAGGCCAACCAGGCCAATGCGGC
>JALEII010000019.1 GCA_022770345.1 Clostridiales bacterium
ATATACGCCGGAGTTCAAGAGAATGGTTGTAGAAACCATAGAAAAAGAAAATCTGAGTATCCGTGCAGCGATGCAGGAATTTGGAATTAACGACCATAAAATTATAGAGCGTTGGGAACGCATTTATTTGGAAGAAGGGCCGTAAGGGTTAGCCACCGGGAGTCCGGTGGCCTTTTGTGTTTCTTATGCGCTCAGCTCCGGCTGGGCGAAATGCAGGTATTTCATTTTTGCCCGATAGTAGGCGATGAGCCAGGCGGGGCGTGCGTCCTCGTCCACGGTCAGGGCGAAATAGTCGGTAATCGTCTCCGGGGCCAGGTGCCACAGGTCGAACAGAATGGCTTTGCGCAGTTCTGTTCGGCGGATCTTCTCCAGTTTTACCCGGCGGCAGTAGTCACCTACGGCGAAAAACGGCCGCTCACGGTCCGGGATGACCCGGATCCCGCACTGCATGGCGGCAATGCTTAGAAGCACGATCAGCTCGGTGAGATACAGAATGTCGTCGTTGGTCATGGCGGGGCCCTCCTATTGTTCAGTTTGAATTTACATGGACATACGTCTGCGTAGTAAGTATATATGATTTTTGAAAAACTGGCAAGAGGAGAGAATCAGATTTTACGACAATTTTCCAAAATAGGAGTATTGACTGGGAAAGTGCTATTTTGCATGAAAGAGCATAATGATTTCACCGGTGGAGCGTGACTTGCAGTTCCCAACGGCCTGTGCAGCAGGCCCCGCTGATATCGTGCAGTTCCGCAATGCAGCAATCGTGAAAATAGCGGACGTTTTCCGGAAAGGAATGGAGTTCTTCGTTGGTTTGCACGGCAATTTCAACTCCTTTTCAGAGAGGAATGTTTCACTGTATTCTTAAAGAGTGAATCAGGATTTGCAGGGGCGAAAACGGGGAATGGGCGGGGGTTGCCAGTGGGAATGCCGTGTGCTATCATACAAAAACAGGCTGAAATGGGGGAAGCGGTTCATGGAAGTCATCCGAATCGAAGAGGATAGGGAAAAACGACGCATTGCAGAAAGCATTTTGGAGGTGCTGCCGGAATGGTTCGGCATTCCCGAAGCAAGAGCGGAATATGTGCGGGAAAGCGCGGGAAAAATATTTCTCTGCGCCATGGAGCAGGATGAACCGGCGGGTTTCCTGTATCTGAAAGAGACAGGAAAGGACACACTGGAGATCGCAGTGCTGGGCGTGCGGAAGGAATTTCACCGCCGGGGCATTGGAAAGGCTTTGTTCGAACGGGCAAAGGCCATCGCAAAGGAAAACGGCTATTCCTTTCTTCAGGTCAAGACCGTGCAAATGGGGAAATATGAAAGCTATGATGCCACCAACCGGTTTTACAGGGCCGTCGGCTTCAAGGAGCTGGAAGTGTTTCCAACCCTATGGGACCCCTGGAATCCCTGCCAGGTCTATGTGATGGCCATATAGGGAAAGAGCATCTCCTGATTTGAGAGAAGTACAAGCTTTGAAAAACGACGGAATTTATGATACAATATACATAAAAAGTGAGAGCGGAAGGCCGGGCGGTGGATGGTATTCGGGAGGCAAGGCTGGATTTTTTAAGGCTGAAAAAGGGAAAAAGTTGTCAGAATTTCTATCAAAAATGCCATATCATTTTTGATATATCATATGCGGTTCCCGCCATTGACTTTTCCGGCGAAAATGATAAAATAAACAACGGAGGCAGGAAAAGGGGCCAACCCCCGGGAGCCGCTTCCGTGAAATACGTTTTTGACACAAGGAGAGAATGAACATGAAGATGAAAAAGTTACTGGCCCTGGCGCTGTGCCTGTGCATGGTCCTGGCTCTGACCGCCTGCGGCGAGAAGGAAGCTACTTACAAGCTGGGCATGGGCATTGCTGTGAGCATGGACAGCTCCGCCGAGAACAATGCACAGGTGGACGCCACCGTGGCTGCCGTGGTCACTGATGTCAACGGCAAGATTGTTGCCTGCCGGCTGGATGTGGCCCAGAACAAGATGAACGTGGCTGACGGCGCCGTGGACACTGCCAAGACCTTCCAGACCAAGATGGAGCTGGGCTCCGACTACGGCATGGCCGGGAACCCCTACTCCTCCGACAACAACGGTGACGGCAAGGTGCTGGAGTGGAACGAGCAGGCCAAGGCTTTTGAGAGCTACGTGGTGGGTAAGACCGCCGAGGAGATCGAGGCCATGACCACCCAGGATGCCAATGGTCATCAGATTTCCACCGATGAGGCGCTGCTGTCCGCAGGCTGCACCATCCAGATCAACGATTTCAAGACCGCCGTGGTAAAGGCCTGCCGGGATGAGCAGGGCATGGAATTCAAGGCCGGGAAGGACTTCACTCTGGGCGTGGCCGCCAAGACCACCGCTGCCGAGTCCACTGCCGCAACTGCCGACCAGGACGGCGTGGTGAAGATGTACACCGACTTCGCCGCTGCCGTGATGGTGAACGGCAAGATCGTGGCCGCTCTGAATGACGCCATCCAGCCCAACATCACGATCGGCACCAAGGGTGAGATTGTGGACACCGCCTTCAAGGCTACCAAGCGGGAGCTGAAGGAGGAGTACGGTATGTCCGGAAGCGCCTACGCCTCCGATAACAACGGCGACGGCAAGGTGCTGGAGTGGTACGAGCAGTCCGCTGCGTTCTCCAAGTACGCCGTGGGCAAGACCGCTGACGAGATTGCCAACATGAAGACCCAGGAGGCTGAGGGCCATGTGATCTCCGCCGACGAAGCGCTGCTGTCCGCAGGCTGCACCATTCAGATCAGCAGCATCTGCGCCACTGTGGCTCAGGCTGCCAACAACGCCCGGTAAAAACACGAATAAAGGAAATTAACGGATGAAAAAGCTGAAACGGCTTTTCTGTCTGTGTCTGGTTACAGGGCTGCTCATCTTCTTGGTGGGCTGCCCTGCAACTGCACCTAAGGCAGAACCAAAGGGAATGGCGTATTTTACCTATTTCGACACCGTCTCCTATATTTATAGTTATGCCTCGGACAGCCAGGAGGCCTTCGAGGCCAACTGCGCTCTGGCGTCGGACATTCTGGAAAAGTACCATCAGCTTTTCGACATCTATCACGAGTATTCCGGGGTGGTCAATCTGGCCACCATCAACGCCAACGCCGGAGGCGAGGCCCTGGAGGTAGCCCCGGAATTGATTGCATTTCTTCTGGACGCAAAGGAAATGTACGCCCTCACTGGTGGGGAAATGAATGTGATGATGGGTTCGGTGCTGAAATTATGGCACGACTGCCGGGAAAATGCTTCCAAGACACCGGAAAATGCCGCCATCCCCACTCAGGAGGCCCTGACGCTGGCGGCCGGACACACGGACATTGACGCTCTGGAAATCGACGAGGCCAAAAACACCGTGCGGATCACGGACCCGGAGGCCTCCCTGGATGTGGGGGCTCTGGCCAAGGGCTACGCCACGGAGCAGGCGGCTCAGGCCCTGAAAGATGCAGGCGTGGACGGCTATGTGCTGAACATCGGCGGGAATATCCGCACCATCGGCACGAAAGCCGACGGCAACGGTTGGACCACCGGTATCAAGGACCCACAGAATACCGACCAATTTGCGGCCCGGGTCATGCTGCAGGACACCTCCTGCGTGACTTCCGGCAACTATGAGCGCTACTTTACCGTGAACGGGGTCCGCTACCACCATATTATCGACCCAACAACCAATATGCCCGCCGGTCATTTTTCGTCCGTGACCGTCATCACGGCGGACAGCGCTCTGGCGGATGCTTTGTCCACAGCCCTGTTCTGCATGACCTACGAGGACGGGCTGGCCCTGACGGAAAAGCTGGACAATGTGGAGGTCCTGTGGATCACAACGGACGGGACCCAATACAAAACCCCCGGCCTGGAGCTCCTGTGAGCCGGGCCATTTCAGAATAAGGAGGAGAAACTGCTTTGAAGAAAGAAATCTCATCTCTGCACGTTCCCCACAACAAGCATACCGCCGGATGCGAGCCGGTCCGCATTGCCCTGCCCAGGGAAGTGGTCCTGCCCATGAATATGCACTCCGGCCATGATGCGGTGCCCGTGGTGGCAGTGGGCGACCATGTAAAGGTCGGCCAGATGATTGCCCGGGAGGAAGGACGGTTCTCTTCGCCGGTCCATGCCAGCGTGTCCGGCACGGTGACGGAGATCGGCACCATGGACACGGCCAAGGGCGGCAAGACGGCCACCATCCGCATCGAAAGCGACGGGAAAATGGAAGTGGACGCTTCCGTGCAGCCCCCGGTGCTGACGGACTGCGACAGCTTTTTGCAGGCTATCCGGGACAGCGGCATGGTGGGCCTGGGCGGCGCAGCCTTCCCCACCTGGGCCAAGCTGAACGAGGCCCGGAATCCGGATTATCATGTGGATACCGTGCTCATTAACGCTGCCGAGTGCGAGCCCTACATCACCAGCGACCATCGGATGATGCTCTCCCACCCGGACTGGATCGCCGACGGCATCGAGTATCTGCGCAAGTACATGAGCGACTATCTTTCCGGCGCGGTGTACAAAATCTGTATTGAGAAGAATAAGCCCGATGCCATCGAGGTTTTGAAAAAGACCTTCGCGGACAAGCCCTATGTGCAGATTCAGGAGCTGAACGCCATTTATCCTCAGGGCGCCAAGCAGGTGATGCTCTACAACGCCACCGGCCGGGTGGCCGTGGCCGGACGGCGGTTCCCCTCCTTCGGGGCCCTTATTATTAATGTATCTTCGCTGGCCCTGACGGCCCATTATTTGAAAACCGGTATGCCTCTGGTGGAGCGTATCGTTACGGTGGACGGCCCCGCCGTGGCCAAGCCCATGAACCTCATTGCCCCCATCGGCACGTCCATCCGGGAGCTGCTGAACGTCACCGGTCTCAAGAGTGAGCCGGGGAAGGTCGTGGTAGGCGGCCCCATGAATGGCGAGGCCATCTGCTCTGTGGATGACCCGGTGGTCAAGGTTTCCAATGCGGTGTTGGCCTTTGACGAAAAGAGCGCCGTGCTGCCGGAGGCCTCCGCCTGCATCAACTGCGGCCGCTGCATCGAAAAATGCCCCGTGGGCATCAGCGTGGCCAGCGTGGAGCGGATGATGAAGATTGCCGACGAGGAGTACCGGGTAAAAATGCTCATCGACACCGGCGTGCGCCAGTGCGTGGATTGCGCCTGCTGCTCCTATGTGTGTCCGGCTCACCGGCCCCTGCTGCAGATCAACCAGCAGGCCAAGTCCTATCTGAAGCGGTACGCCGCCGAACAAAAAGAGAAAGTGGGAGGAAATACGAAATGAGCAAGCTCCATATTTCTCCGACCCCTCATATCCATCAGGCCGGGTCCTCTACCCGGCGCATCATGCTGGACGTGATCATCGCGCTGCTTCCTGCCGCCGTGGCCGGTGTGGTCATTTTCGGCATCGGAGCCTTGTGGACCATCCTGACCTGCGTGGCCGCTGCGGTGGCGTCCGAATTCCTGTTTGACCTGTGTACCCATAAAAAGGAGACGGTTTCCGACCTGTCCGCCGTGGTGACGGGTCTGCTGCTGGCCCTGAATCTGAGCACCAACGTGCCGCTGTGGCAGTGTGCGCTGGGCAGCGTGTTCGCCATGGTCATTGTCAAGGGCTGCTTCGGCGGACTGGGCAAGAATTTGGTGAACCCGGCCATTGCCGCCCGTGTGTTCCTGCTGCTGGCCTTTACGACTACTGTTGCAGGCGGCGCAGCCCCCCTGACCGATCTGACGGCCACGGCCACCCCCCTGACCACCATCAATCAGGGTGCCGAGGCGGCCAAGAGCATTTCTGTTTCGAACCTGTTTCTGGGCAATTACGGCGGCGCCATCGGCGAGACCTGCACCATTGCCCTGCTGCTGGGCTTCGGGTATCTGGTGGCCCGGCGGGTCATCCAATGGTATGTACCTGTATCCTTTGTGGGGACCGTATTTGTGTGTGCCTTCCTGTTCGGCGGATTTGACGCGGGATTCGCTCTGCGGGAAATTCTGGCGGGCGGTCTGCTGCTGGGCGCCATCTTCATGGCTACGGATTATGTGACCACCCCTAACACCGGCGTAGGCCGGGTGGCCTTCTGTGTGGGAGCGGGTATTCTGACCTGGCTCATCCGGCAGTACGGCGGGTATCCGGAGGGCGTATCCATCGCCATTCTGACCATGAACCTGCTGACACCCTTCCTGTCCGACATTTTCAAGAGAAAGACCCTGGGAGGTGTGAAGTAATGGACTTTGTAAAATCGGCGCTGAGCCTGATCCTCGTTGTTGCCGTGTTCACCGGGGCCATGTTCGGCCTGAACTTCTACACCGGCCCCCTGGTGGAGGCCAATCAGGCGGGCAACGCCTTGGCACCGCTGCTGGCGGTGATGCCGGAGGGCAGCGCCTTCGGGGCGGACGCCCTTGTTTATGATGCTTCCGACGCTGCCGCTTCCGGCCTGACGGACGTGGCGGCCACGGTGCTGAAGATCTATCGGGAAGCCAACGGGGCGGGCTATGCCGTGCAGTGCAGCACGGAGGGCAACTACTCCGGCGAGCCCATGTCCCTGACCTTCGGCGTGGATGCCGAGGGCAAAATTTGCGGCATTCAGGTGGATACTTACACGGATTCCATCGATGTGCGGACCAAGGACGCCGACTTCCTGCCCTCCTTCGTGGGTCAGGATTCCACCCTGGCCGATGTGGGCCTGGTGGCGGGCTGCACCTTCTCATCTTCTTCCATCCGCAATTCCGTTCTTGCCGCCATGGAGAGCCTGACCGCCAACGGCCTGGTCAGCGCAGGCGTCAAGACTCCCGCACAGCTTCTGACAGAGCTGATCCCCACCGTCGCTCCCGGCATGGCCCAGGAGGGCAACCTGAAGGCAACGGCCATCGACGCTTCCGGCTCTGCGGAGCAGGCCTTCCAGGCCGACAACGGCACGGGCTTTGCCTACATTCTCAAGGACGGGGACAACGAGTATCTTGCCGTGGTCAACGCCATGGGCATGTGCGCCCTTTATGATGTGGACGGCAATGCCGTCAGCAATGACGCCCTGGCCCGGGAGGCAGCAGCCATGGCTGCAGGCACCCAGAAGGACTTCACTTCCGCTGCCGAGACCAAACTGAGCCGGATGTATGAAAACGCTGCCGATGTAACACCTCTGACGCTGGATACCTTCGGGACGGTGGTCTATGCCGCTTCTTTCACCAACGAGGGCGAGACTTACTACCTGTTCTACAGCCGGTCCGTGGGCTTTGACCAGATGGATGTGTATGTGGTGCTGGACGCCAACGGGGCCATTGCCAAGGTGGATGCCAAGCAGCTCTTCTTTGAGACGGATTACTTCCCCGTGGATGACACGGTGGATCAGCCCGCCTACAAGGCCGGCTTCAACGGCATGACGGCGGACAGCTTCCCGGCGGATGCCGGGGTCATCGCCGGGGCTACCATGACCTCCAATGCGGTCCGGTTGGCCATCAGCGACGCCTTTGCCGCCTTCGGGCAGATTCAGAACGGAGGGAAATAAGCATGAGAAAAATGAACCTTCATGAGGGCATTCCTGCCCGGCTGGTGCTGATGGGCTGCGCCCTGGTCATGCTGGCCAGCGCCGACCTGCGCTCCGCCGCCCTGATGAGCGGCATGGTGCTGCTTACAACGCTGCTGTCCTCCGTGACGCTGTCTGCAATTTCCAAATTTATCCCCAAGGGTGCCCGGCTCCCGGCCGGCGTGCTGGTGATCACCGGCTTCGTGTCCCTGTTGGATATGCTGGCTCAGGCCTTTTTCCCTGTGTCCGCCAATATGCTGGGGGTCCATCTGGCCGCCCTGGCTGCCAGCCCGGTGCTGTTCTGGGTGGGCGAAGGGGCGGAGGATCAGGGGGAGGCTCTGGCCGTCCGCACGGCTCTGACTACGGCGCTGTTCCTGGCGGCGGCGACCATGGTCTGCGCCCTGATTCGGGAGCCTCTGGGCTGCGCCACCATCTGGGGCCATCCCATCGGATTCCTGGAGAACGTGAAAATTCCCATTCTGGCGGATACCTTCGGCGGCTATCTGGTGCTGGCCGTTGTGGTGGCAATTCTGAACGCCGTCACCGCCGGAAAGAAGGAGGCTGCGAAATGAGTGCAAATGTGATTTTTGGCATTCTGCTGGCGGGGATCCTATCCAATAACTACGCGCTGGTGCATTTCCTTGGCACCGGCACCGTGCTGGACAACCGCCGTCCCTGGAAAGCGTCCCTCATCCTTGGCCTGGGCACCACGGTGGTCATGGTCCTCAGCACTTTGCTGACCTGGCCACTGGACCACTACCTGCTCTCTCAGGCAGCGTATTTGCAGACGATGGCCTTTATGATCGTAGTGATTTTTGTGGTTGCCCTTTTGAATCTGCTGGCCGGGAAGCTGCTGAACGGCTTCTGCAAGGCGGATTTCATGAAATTTGCCATCAACGGCGCCGTGCTGGGCCTGTGCATCCGCAATACGGAGCTGGAATTCGGTGAGGCGGTGATCACGGCCCTGGGTGTGGGCCTGGGCTTCACGCTGGCGCTGGTGCTCTATTCCCGGCTGCGGGAGCAGGTCTGGGATGAAGATGCCGTTCCGGCGGCCTTCCGGGGGCTGCCCATTTCTCTGCTGACGGCTGCCATGATCGCTCTGGCGCTGCTGGCTTTGAAGTTCTGAAAACCATGAAAAAACGGGATATTTGGCTTATCGGCGGACTTCTGATGCTGGCGCTGGTGCTGCTGGGCCTGACCCTTCTGCTGCGACAGGGCGGGGAGGCTGTTGTGGTCCGGATCAACGGCACGGAGGTGGCCCGCTATGGTCTTGCGGAAACGGGAGAATATCCCCTGAACGGCGGCACCAATGTGCTGCATATTGAAGGCGGGGCCGCCTGGCTTACCGAGGCGGACTGCCCGGACAAGCTCTGTGTGAAGGCGGGAAAAATCCAGTACACCGGCCAGACCATCACCTGCCTGCCCAATCGGCTCACCGTGACGGTGGTGGGCAGGGACGGCGGCGTGGACCTGGTTTCCTGAGGAGGGACCCCATGAAAGCAAGAAAAGTAGCCTTTTTAGGGCTATCTATTGCGCTTTCCATGATTTTATCTTTTGTGGAAAGCCAGATCCCCGCCTTTACGGTGATTCCCGGCATGAAAGTGGGCCTTCCGAATCTGGTGATGGTGTTTCTGCTCTACCGGGTGGGCTGGAAGGAGACCGTGGTGGTCAGCGTTCTGCGGGTGGCGCTGGTGTCCCTGCTGTTCGGCAATCTGCAAACGCTGGTATTCAGTCTGGCGGGAGCAGCGGTGAGCCTGACGGGCATGATTCTGCTGAAAAAGACGGGGCTATTCTCTCCGGTGGCGGTGAGCGTTGCCGGGGGCGTTCTGCACAATGTGGGCCAGATCGCCGCCGCCTGCCTCTGGACCCAGACCCGGCAGGTGGTCTATTATCTGCCGGTACTGATGTTCAGCGGTATTGCCGCCGGTGCGGTTATCGGCCTGGCCGCCGGACTGCTTCTGAAGCGGCTGAAAACTGTCCGCATTGAATAAGAAAAAGATTTCCGCATAAAGCCCCGGCAGGGATGGATATCCATCGCTGCCGGGGCGCTTTTTGTAAAAACCAGGCCCTATTTCCACTGGACCGCCACGGAAGCGGAGGATGAAGAAAATGGACAAACGGTAAACACTGCCCCCGTGGGAACACGGGGGCTTTTTGGGCCTTGCGGCGCGTGGTATAATGGAGAAAAGGAGGGAACATGGGTGGAACGAGGAAAAGAGGACTGCCACATCCACATGGTTCTGGATGGGGAAAACTGGAAAACGGCCATCAAACGGCACGAAAACGGGCCGGACAGACAATGGATTCTGGAAATTTTGGAACAATACGCCCGTGCTGGCTACGACTACCTGCGGGACGGCGGGGACCGCTGGGGCGTGGGGGCTGCGGCCCGAAGTCTGGCCGGGGAATACGGTATCCGCTACCGGACGCCTCTGGCGCCCCTGTACCACAAGGGCCACTATGGCGGCTTTATCGGCATTGGCTTTGAAAACATCCGGGAATACCGGGAATTGGTATGTAAAAATCAGGAAAGGGACTTCGTCAAAATCATGATCTCCGGGCTGATGGATTTCGACCGGTTCGGTGTGCTGACCCAGCCGGGGCTGACGGCCGGGGAGATTTGGGAACTGGTCCACATTGCCCATGAGGAGGGCTACGCCGTCATGGCCCACGCCAATGGGGCGGAGGTGGTCCGGGCCGCTGCGGAGGCCGGGGTGGACAGCGTGGAGCATGGAGCATATCTGGACGGGGAGGCCCTCCAGGCCATGGCGGAGAATGACACCGTGTGGGTGCCGACCCTGTCCACCATTGGGAACCTCCGGGGGCGGGGGCGGTTCAATGAGGCCGCCGTGGCGAAAATTTTGGAATCGGCCATGAAAAATGTGACGGAATTTGCCGCTATGGGGGGGCTGGTGGCCGAGGGCAGCGATGCCGGGGCCTGGGCGGTCCCCCATGCCGCCGGAACGGAGAGAGCACTGCTCACGCAGGCCCTGGGGGGAAATGCCGAAGCGGTTCTGCGCCGGGGCGGGGAGAAAATCAGGGAGAAATTCTGAGCGGGACGCTGCGGAGCACGTTTCTGGAGCGGGAAAAGATCCGTGTGCAAGAAAAAAGACCGCTTGACAAACTGACGGGACACTGCTATAATGGGCGAAACATAGGAAAACCGATGAGCAAGAGGAGTAACCGAAAAAGCAACCTTTCAGAGAGCCGTGGGAGATGGGATCACGGTAGGAGACTTTCCGGCGAATGGACTTGCGAGGGCGGAGCGAACGCATTGTGTCAGTAGCCTCCGACGGGGTCCGCACCCGTTATCAGCAGCGGCTGGGATATTTGTCCCGGAACAGAGTGGGTGCATTGCACCAACTTGGGTGGTACCGCAGGCTTATGAAGTCCTGTCCCAAAGAGATTTGGGACAGGACTTTTTTATTTACTTTTTCAGGAAAGGAATGAGGAAGATGTACGTAGGAGGAATACGATGGCGATGGCGTCCGCTGCGGACGTTGCCTCGAAAAAATCCACCAAACAATGAAAAAGGAGTATAAAACTATGAAAATCGAAAAAAGAAACGGAATCCGCAAGGGAATCCTTGCTGCGGTATGTCTTGGCCTGGCACTGCTGACGGGTGCCTGTGCTACCGGGGAAAACAAAGTACCGGTAATCGGGATCGCCCAATACGGGGAGCATGGTTCTCTGGATCATTGCCGGGAAGGTTTCCTGCAGGGCCTGGCCAAGGCCGGCCTGCAGGAGGGAAAGGATTATACGCTGGACGTGCAGAATGCAAGCTTTGACGATGCCGTCAACAACCAGATCGCACAGAAGTTTTCCGATGAAAATGCCGCACTGATGGTGGGGATTGCGACACCCTCTGCGCAGGCCTGCTTCAATGCGGCGGAGGAAAAGGATATTCCCGTGATCTTCACGGCGGTGACCGACCCGGTGGGCGCAAAACTCGATCAGGGAAATGTGACCGGGACGTCGGATGTTTTGCCGGTGGAGGGACAACTGAAGCTGATTCGGAAGCTCCAGCCGGAGGCCAGAACCGTGGGAATCCTTTATACGACCAGCGAGGCCAATTCGCTCTACGCCATCGCGCAGTACCAGCAGCTGGCAGGGGACTACGGCTTCACCATCGACGCAGTGGCGGTGACGACCCAGTCGGAGGTCACCCAGGCGTTGGATAAGCTGCTTTCCGATGGGGTGGACTGCCTGAGCAATCTGACGGATAATAATGTGGTAGGCGTTTTGCCGGCAATCCTGGAAAAAACCGATGCGGCAGGCATTCCGGTGTATGGCTCCGAGATCGAACAGGTTAAGCTGGGATGCGTTGCCGGAGCGGGGCTTGATTATGTCAAGCTCGGAATCCAGACCGGCGAAATGGCCGCCCGGGTCCTGCGGGGGGAGGCTTCCTGCGGGGATATCCCCTATGCCAGCATTGCGGACTACGACCTGTACATCAACACAAAAGCATTGACGGCGCTGGGAATGGAAGTGCCGGAGGACCTGACGGAAGCAGCCGTGGAATGCGGGGAATAAGCCATGATTGGATTTTTAATCAGCGCGCTGACTCAGGGAGCGCTGTACAGTCTGGTGGCCTTCGGGGTATACATTAGCTATTCCGTTCTGAATTTCCCGGATTTGAGCGTGGACGGAACGTTTCCGCTGGGAGCCGCTCTGACAGCGGGGTTGCTGCTCCGGGGGGCGAACCCCTGGGTGGCACTGGCTGCGGCGATGGCGGCGGGGATGCTGGCCGGGGCGTTTACGGGAGTGGTCCATGTGGTGTTCCGGGTTCGGGATCTGCTGTCGGGAATCATTACCCAGACGGCGCTGTTTTCCGTCAATCTTCTGATCAACGGGACCTCCAACGTGGCCCTGGAGCGGTCTGCAAAGACCATTTTTCAGATGGGGGACGTTCTGGGGGGAATGAGCCTGGGAACACGAAGGCTGATTGTAGCGCTGGCGATTGCACTGACGGTGAAATTGCTGCTGGACCTCTATTTCCGGACCAAATCGGGTCTGCTGCTCCGGGCCGTGGGCGACAATGCCGCGCTGGTGACGGCTCTTGGAAAAAACATGGGAGCGGTCAAGATTCTTGGCCTGGCACTGTCCAACGGTCTGGTGGCACTGGCGGGCGGCATTGTCTGCCAGGCGGACCGGTCCTTCACGTCTACCATGGGGGCCGGGCAGGTGGTGTTCGGGCTGGCTTCGGTGATCATCGGTATTTCTCTGTTCCGGAAGGCGTCCTTTGTACGGGCGACAACGGCGGTATTGGTGGGAAGCATCCTGTACAAGGCCTGTATCCAGGCGGCCATGCAGCTGGGCTTCCAGCCCTTTATGCTGAAATTTGTTACGGCTATGCTGTTTTTGCTGGTGCTGGTCCTATCCGGACGGAAGGGAGAGACGATCATTCGTGCTTGAGCTTGTACAGGTAGATAAAACATTTTCTCCCGGAACACCGGGTGAAACAAAGGTTTTCGAGGGGTTTTCCCTGACGGTGCCGGAGGGACAATTCCTGTCGATCGTCGGAGGCAACGGTTCGGGAAAGACGACGCTGCTCAACATTCTCTGCGGCTCGGTCCCCATTGACCGGGGAGAGGTCCGGATCGAGGGAAGGAATGTGGCAAAAATGCAGGATTACCGCAGGTATGCGATGATGGGACGGGTCTATCAGGACCCGTCCATGGGCACCTGTCCCAGCCTGACGGTGCTGGAGAACCTTTCTCTGGCGGACAACAAAGGCCGCCGCTACGGTCTGCAGCGAGGTGTGGAGCGGAAGCGAATCGACGCATACCGGCAGATGCTGGCAGAGCTGGGGCTTGGGCTGGAGGAGAAGCTGAACGTCAAAATGGGCAGTCTGTCCGGCGGACAACGGCAGGCGCTGGCGCTGCTGATGGCTACGATGACACCGTTGAAATTCCTGATTCTGGATGAGCATACGGCGGCACTGGACCCCAAAACGGCGGCGGGCATCATGGAACTGACAGACCGCATTGTCCGGAAAAAGAAGCTGACGGCCCTGATGGTGACGCACAATCTGCGCTATGCGCTGGATTACGGGGACAGACTCCTGATGCTGGACCGGGGGAAAATTCTGCTGGACCGGACGGGAGCGGAGAAGGCGGCGACCTCCCCGGAGGACGTCCTGAGCGTATTTCAAAGGGCAGACATGGGCCTGGGCTTCTGCTGACCGGGGGATTTGGCGGACATCCCTTTTGCCCCCGTCTGCACGGAAAGCCGACGGACGGCAGGCGGTATCGTTTTTGCGTGTAGGGGCGGTGGAATGCCCCGATACGCCGAATTCTATACGCAAAAACAAGTGTGGTCTTGCCTCCATCCCAGAGGGAGGTGGCTCGACGCAAGCCAAGACGGAGGGAGTGCGCCCGGTTCGATGGGACACTCCCTCCGTCACACTTTGCAGCGTGACAGACCTCTCCGGGAGGGGGCAAGAGATGGTGCTTTGCCGGAAGCCGCTGCCGCCCTCATCCGTCATGGCTAACGCCGAGCCACTTCGGAATGGTATGACTGCCACCGGCAGTCATGGATATTTCTATTCGCTGCGCGGGGCACAACCCCCAGGGGAAGGCTATTTTTTGCGACGGGGGAGGCTTTCCTAAAAGGTGAAAATTCAGACAGGATGTACAAAATATGCCGGAAATATTCTACACCTGAAATAGCACAAAATCATTGACAGTATTCAAAAAACGGATTACAGTAAAGGCAGAAAGAAAGCTGTCAAGAACGGCTCAGAAGGGATTATTCACGGATTCTGATATAGGATTTGGGAGGTGTTCAGGATGTTTCGGTTTCAGTTTCGGAGAATGCTGCGGTGCAGAGAATTCCGGGCGGCGGTGCTTCTGGCCATGCTGGTGATCTGCGGGAACCTCCTGCGGGGGGCATGGAGCAGTCACGGAATGGACGCCTCCCGCATTCTCTCTGCCGGAGAATGGTACACCGGAAACGGGCTGAGTCTGGGATGGAGCGTTTTCAGCGCAGTGTGGCCGTTCTTGGTGGTTCTCCCCTTTGCGACCTCCTTTATCGGGGAGAAAAAAGACCAAATTGTGGTTCCGGCTGTGTCCCGTGGAAGCTATGGGCGGTTCATGGTCAGCAAGGTAGTTGTGGCGGGACTGGGCAGTATGATGGTCATTGGCGGAGCACTGCTGGCCGAGCTGCTGGTCAGCTACGTCATCTATCCGGTGAATCATAATGTGCAGTTGACCGGTTATCAGTCGGATAATTTCATCAGGGATTTGTTGGGAACCAATCAGATGTATCGGTCCTGCGCCCCGGAGACCCCCTTGTATGGGTTGTATCTGGACCATCCGTTTCTGTTTGAACTGGTTTACGTAATCATTAACTGCGGCTTCGCATTTTTGTGCGGATGCACCATCAGCGCCCTTTCTCTGTGCTTGAACAAATCCCGTATTGCCCTGTTCCTGCCACTGTATATCATCGTATATGGGTCGCTGAATCTGCGGACCATTCTGTGGGATAAAGCCATTGCTGCAAACAGCGTTTTCGTGAATCCCTACTGGATGGACTATCTGGCTCCCTTTGGGGTCGGGTCCCTGAGCGGGGTATATGTTGCCGCCGTGTGCGGAATATTGGCGGCAGTGACCATCGGATGCACGACGCTGGGGATTCGGAACGGATTCCGGGCGGTGCAGGGATGAACGGCCGAAAGCTGCGGCCCCTGCTTCTGCCGGTGGGGGTCGCCTTTTTTCAAAATATGCTGCTCATTTTCGGGGAACCCGGAAAAGTTACCCCTGCGGATATGCTGATCAACGCATTCGTATCCCGGCAGACAGGGGAATTCCGGTCGGCCATGATCCTGGCCATGGAAAATACGCTGGTCCTGATGCTGTTCCTGATCTTCTACGGGGACAGCGTGGCGGCCCAACAGCGGACCGGAGCCGTGTACCGGTTTTCCCGGATGGCGGACCGGCGGAAATGGTATGCCGGTCAGGCATTGACTATGCTGGGCTGGGCGGCGGCCTACTGCGGCGTGTATCTGGCCTGCCAGGGAGCCGTGGCCCTGACCCGGACCACCCTGCCCGACGACGGGCGGTTCTGGCCTGCGGCGGCACGGGTCTGGTGCCTGATGAGCCTGGTGACGTGGATCTTTGGAATGCTGTGCAGCCGGTTGTGCGGTGGCCTGGGCGCCGCCGTGGGCATCGTCGGCGGGGCGCTGGCGCTGATCTTGCTGTCAGCCCTGGCTACGGGGGCCGGGCAGGACCCCAGGATATTGGAATGGGACCCGGCGGGATTCCCCGGAGAATGCTTCGCCGAGCAGCGGATATTCCTGAAAAAAACCGGCATTCTGCTGCTGGAAGCGGCGGCAGTGGTGGCCGAGGCAGGCCGGTTCTTTTGCAGGAGAGATATTTTCGCAGCAGAAGGAGACGGATAAGCCATGAAAGTGGAAATTTCGCACATAAGCAAGACCCTTCGGGGGGCCAAGGTGCTGGACGATGTATCGCTGACCCTGGAAGGCGGGAACATTTACGGCCTGATGGGCGAGAACGGTTCGGGAAAGACCATGCTCATGCGGACCGTCTGCGGCCTGGTGCGGCCGGACCGGGGGACCGTCACCTTTGACGGCCAGGACCGGAAAACCGCAAAGCCGGTGCTGGGCGTGATGATCGAGAACACGGCGCTGTACCCGGACCTGACGGGCATGGAGAATCTGGGATTGTTTGCGTCCATTCTGCGCATTGCGGACAAAAACGCCCAGGCGGAGGCCATGGAGCGGGTGGGGTTGGACCCCAAGGACCGGCGGACCTACCGGAAATACTCGCTGGGCATGAAGCAGCGGCTGCTGCTGGCCCAGGCCATTATGGAAAAGCCCCAGGTACTGCTGCTGGACGAACCCACCAATGCCATTGACGCCGAAGGCGTGGCGCTGACCCACGAGATCATGCGGCAGGAGGCGGACCGGGGGGCGGTGGTGCTGTTGGCCAGCCACATCAGCGCCGATATTCACGACCTGTGCTGCAAGGTCTACCGGATGGACCGGGGACGGTTGGAGGACGGGGTATGAAAAAGTATTTTTACTGGATGGTGCTGGGGATTTTCCTCATTTCCTTGCTGGCAGCGTTTGTCCTGGTGCGGACGGCCCCGGACTGCGGGCTGGCAGAGGTCAGGAGCGTGTCGGATGTCATGGGAAAGACGGTACGTATCTACTGGGCAGAAGGAGACCCCGTGAACGTGGGTCCGGACGAACCGGCTCCGCCGAAAATTGACTATGCAGCGCAGATACGGGAGTACACGGCATCCACTGTGGAACAGGCAAAAGGGAGTAAGCTGGTGGTGCTGGCCACTGCCGGGGAAAAGCTGGACGTGACGGACAGCACCATGGGTCAGGAAGTGACGGTGGACCGGGTGCTGCAAGGCACGGGCATCACCGCCGGGGAACGCTGCATGATCTGGCGGTCCTATTGCCTTCAGGAAATGGACGGGGAAATCACATTCCGGGAAGTAACGAACATATTGGAGCCGGGGAAGCAGTATCTGATCTGTCTGGAAGAAAATCCCCTGAACGAAAAGACAAAAACGA
>JALEII010000046.1 GCA_022770345.1 Clostridiales bacterium
AAAAAGGAGCTGTCTTTATGGACCTGAAGGAACTTTGCACCCTGGCTGTGGAGGCCATGGGCCACGCCTACGCGCCCTACTCCGGTTATAAAGTGGGGGCGGCACTGCTGTGCGCCGACGGCACGGTCTACCAGGGCTGCAACATCGAAAACGCCTCCTATACCCCCACCGTCTGCGCCGAGCGCACCGCCTTCTTCAAGGCCGTGTACGACGGCCACCGGGACTTCACCGCCATCGCCGTCTGCGGCGGCAAGGACGGCGTTCTCACCGGGGCTTTCCCCCCCTGCGGCGTGTGCCGCCAGGTCATGCGGGAGTTCTGCGAAGACGATTTTCTCCTCTGCTTTGTAACCCCGGAGGGTTACGAGACCCACACCCTGGCCGAGGTTTTGCCCTTCAGCTTCTCCGCAAAGACCCATATGCAACTCTAAGGAAAATATCTGTTTCTTTCCGGGAAACAGACAAAGAAATTTTCAAATGTTTTTCCGGAAACAGTTGATTTTTCCTGTGAAATATGCGAGAATAAACGCGGTATCTTGAATACCGGAATTTGATTTTTGGAGGTTTGCAAAATGAAAAAGATTCTGGCACTTCTGCTTGCTGCCATGATGGTCGTCTGCGCTCTGGCAGGCTGCTCCACCAGCGACGGCAAGGGAACGACCCCCGTAACCGACACCACGCCCAAACCCACTGACACCACTCCTGCCGATACCAAGGCTACCGAGCCTGCGGGCACCGACAAGCCCGTGTCCGGCACCATTACCAAGGTGGCTCTGGTCACCGACGTGGGCACCATTGACGACGAGTCCTTCAACCAGGCTACCTGGGAAGGCGTTGTGGAATGGTGCAAGAACAACGGCATCGATTACACCTACTATCAGCCCTCCGAGGACTCCACCGACGCTCGTGTGGCTTCCGTGGGCCAGGCCGTGAACGAAGGCGCTGACACCATTGTTATGCCCGGCTACCTGTTCGGCGCTACCGTGCTGACCGTGCAGGACCTGTACCCCGACGTGCATTTCATCGCCGTTGACGTGGCCGCCGGCGACCTGACGCTGGATTACACCACCTACTACGATCCCTCTGCCAACGTGGCTTGCCTGACCTTCTCCGAGGAGCAGGCCGGTTATCTGGCCGGTTATGCTGCCGTGAAGGACGGCTACACCAAGCTGGGCTTCCTGGGCGGTATGGCCGTTCCTGCCGTTATCCGTTACGGCTATGGCTTCGTGCAGGGCGCTGACGCTGCCGCTGCCGAGCTGAACAAGGACATCGAGATCAAGTACACCTACGGCGGCCAGTTCCAGGGTTCTCCTGAGATCACCGCAAAGATGGAAGGCTGGTACCAGGCCGGCACCGAGATCGTCTTCGCCTCCGGCGGCGGCATTTACACCTCCGCTCTGGAAGCTGCCAAGAAGACCGACGGCGCCAAGCTGATCGGCGTGGACGTGGACCAGAGCTACATCGACCCCGCTTACTTCGTGACCTCTGCCATGAAGCAGCTGAAGAACGTCACCATGACCGTTCTGGACGCTCTGAATAGCGGCAGCTGGGAGACCTACGGCGGCAAGGTGACCAACTTCGGTCTGCAGGAAGGCGACTATGTGGGCCTGCCCACCGCGGATTCCTCCTGGAGCTTCAACACCTTCACCAAGGACGAGTACAACGCCGTTCTGGAAGGCATCCGTTCCGGCAAGATTGTCGTTGACAACAGCTCCGACAGCACCGTGACCCCCACCGTGTCTGCCCACACCAGCGTGGACTACATCGGCTAAGCATTTCTGCCCAAGAGGGCCCTTCGGGGCCCTCTTTTTTTGTAAGGAGGAGATTATGTTCCGGGAAATGAGACGAAAAAAGTAGGCCATCAATGAGACGGCCTGCCTGGAGATTCTGAAAAAGGAAAAGCGGGGCGTGCTGTGTATGACCGCCGACTTCTATACGCAGGAATGGCGAGGCGAAAGGCTTCCCCTGGAGGGGAAGCTGGCAGCCCGCAAGGGCTGACTGATGAGGTCGAAGCTATCAATTTTTACCATGGGTTGGTGCTACGCTGTTACCCTCGACCTCATCCGTCACGGGCTGTGGCCCGGACCACCGTAGTAGAGGAATGACTGCCACCGGCAGTCATATAGATTTTGGATTCGCTGCGCGGAGCACCACCCTCCAGGGGAAGGCTTTTCTCAGTCCCGGCAGGTTTTGCGTCGATTTTTACCGCTCAAATATTGTAGGCAGGCGGGCGAGGCATGCCTCGCCCCTACAAACAAAATCGGGGTGCGGTCCGTCCTCAAAATCCCTACGACCCCTCCGGGAACAATTCCGTCAGCGGGGCGAAGCGGTAGCCCATTTGCTCCCAGCGGGTGAGCAATTCGTCAAGAATTTCCCCGTTGGTCCGGGAAGTAGAGTGCAGCAGCACCACGGCCCCGTTATGGGTCCGGGGCAGCAGCTTTGCAAAGGCTTGCTCTGCCGTGGGCTGGGCATCGTTGTTCCAGTCCACATAAGCAAGGCTCCAGAAAACCGTCTTGTAGCCCATGGCCTGGGCCTCCTTCAGGTTCTCCTCGCTGTAAATTCCCTGGGGCGGCCGGTAAAATTTAGAAATTTCCTCCCCGGTGACGGATCGGTAGAGCGCTTCCAGGTCCGTCAATTCTTTTTGGAACACCGCCGGGTCGGTCAGGGCACTCATGTCCCGGTGGTGCATGGTGTGGTTGCCCACAATGTGCCCTTCTTCGACCATCCGCCGGACCAGATCGCCGTTCCGCTGCAAATAATTCCCCACCAGAAAAAACGCCGCCGGGGCGTTGTGCTTTTTCAGTGCGTCCAGAATTTTTGCAGTAGACCCGTTTTCGTAGCCCGCATCGAAGGTCAGGTACAGGACCTGCTTCCCGGTATCACCCAGGTAGGCCGCATCGTACCGGGCCAGCTGGGCGGGTGTGGCGTTGCCGATGGGCGCCGCCCCCTCCTGCTGAAAGCTCAGCCCCCAACTGCCCGTGGGAATGGCTCCGGGCGAAAAAATCGCCAGCCCCAGAAGCATGGCCACCCCCAGGGCCGCAATGGCCAGCTTGCCGTTTCGTTTCCGCATATCGTGTCCCCCTTTTGCGTTATCCTATGCGCCGGAAAGTGCGGAAATTCCGGTTGCTTTTTCCGGTAGGTGTAGAGTATAATAGAAAAAAAGAAAGGGGGCGGCGGCAATGGACGATACCGCATCCGTCTGCCGGGGCAGCCTGCTGGGGCTGGCGGTAGGCGACGCCATGGGTTACGCCGTGGATGCCAAGAATCTGGAGGAAATTCACCGGGACTACGGCCCCAGCGGTCTAATGGGCTACGATCTGGTCAACGGCTATGCCGACGTGACCTCCCACACCCAGCTGGCGGCTTACACCGCCAACGGCCTGCTCATTGCCTCCACCCGGGGACAGCTCCGGGGGGTCATGGCGCCCTTCGTGCGCTATATCGCCATGGCCCAGCAGGAGTGGAGCAAAATCCAGGTGCTGCGGCGCTTGCCGGAGTCCGCAAGCTGCTGGATCAGCCATGTGGAACATTTGCGGCGGCGGGTCTGCATGGACACCAGAATGCTGGACGTGCTGAATAACGGCCCCCTGGGCACCGTGGAGGACACGGTGAACGATTCCACGGAAAGCTCCGCCTTGAGTGCGGCGGTGAGCGTGGGCCTGTTTTTTCACCCGGATCGGATGAAGCCTACGGAGGTGGGCCGGTTGGGGGCCGAGGCGGTGGCCCTGACCCACGGAAGCCCGGAGGCATTCCTGACCGGGGCCTGGGTGGCTTATACCGTGGCGGGGATCGCTCAGGAAAGGACGTTGGCCCTGCGGGACCAGTTTGTCCAGGCGGCGGAGGCTGTGGCGGCTCAGTTCTCCCGGCAGTTTTCCCAGGCCATGAAGCTGAAGGAGGCCGTGGGCCGGGGGGTCCGCATGGCGAAAAACGGCCTGATGGAGCCGGAGAAGGCCATGGAGGCCCTGCATTGCCAGGATGCCCTGGGGGTGGCCGCCGGAGCGGTGTATGCCTGCCTGAAAGGGGAGGAGGACTTCGACCGGAGCATGATTCTGGCCGTGAACCATTCCGGCCGCAGCGCCGCCGTGGGAGCCCTGACCGGGGCGTTTCTGGGGGCCAGACTGGGGGAGGAGGCGCTTCCGGAATTTTATCTGGAATGTCTGGAGCCCGCCCCGGAATTGCGGGTTCTGGCGGAGGACCTGGCCCGTGGGTGTCCTATGGACCTGCGCTCCCGGCTTTTTGACGACGATTGGGACCATAAATATGTCCAGGGCGAACCGGTGGATACCACGTTCTGGATGGAGT
>JALEII010000023.1 GCA_022770345.1 Clostridiales bacterium
AAGGTCTACTGCAAACCCGTGGAACTATCTGTGGAGGAGAATCAGCGCAGGGAGTCGATCATTGCCAGAATTGACTACTGGCACACCCAGAAGCCTGGGGTCGGCGCCAGGAAACTGGTCAGGCAGCTCAAAAACGAAGGTTTCGCTGTGGGTAGAAAGCTGGTCCGCCGGCTCATGGGTGAAATGGGCATTCAGGCGATCTACCCCAAGGCAAATCTTTCAAAACGAAACTTTCAGGACACAATTGTTCCGTATTTACTCTGAAACAAGGATGTGTTTCTCCCAAATCAGGTCTGGTCTATTGACATCTCATACATCAAGATGCAGCACGGCCATATGTATTTGACGGCCATCATCGACTGGTACAGCCGCGTGATCGTTGGCTGGAACCTGTCCGACACGCTGGACACAATCTATGTGATTCAGGCGGTCAAGGATGCCGTGGCAGCTCATGGCGTTCCTGGCATTCTGAACTCCGATCAGGGCTGTCAGTTCACCAGCAACGCTGACAAAACGCTTTTGAAGGAGCTTCACATCCGTCAGAGCATGGACGGCAAATCCCGCTGGGCGGACAATGTGATGATCGAGCGTTGGTTCCGCAGCCTCAAAACGGAGGAAATCTACATCAACGAGTATCCAACCCCTAGAGCCTTACGTAAAGCGATCAGCGCTTACATCCAGCAGTACAACACCGTCCGGCCCCATCAGGCGCTGGGCTATGAGACCCCGAGGCCGTTTATGGAAGCTGCTTTGTCTCGTCGGCCGCTGACCTTGACAGCCTGGTTCTGGCTGGTTGACAACAAGCGGCGAGGGTGCGGAGTGGGTCGAAACAATTCCGGACACCTCGCCCGACCATTGTACCAGCCAGCCCCATCCAGTCAAGGCGACCCTGCTCCGCAGGGCAGCTGGCGGGTGCACCATGGCACCAGTGACGGCTCAGGCAACACAATGGGTCAATATGGTATTATCTGGTTCACGATAATTTTTTCAGGATTGGTCTTGACAGGGGGACCATTATATAGAAAAAGCTTCCCTTTTTCATCTTGTTATTTCGATCCAATCAAGGTATGATAGTATAAACAAAACTGGTGATTGGAGAAGAATAATGGTTACACTCAAGAACACTATTTTAGGTGGCAAAGCAGAGGGTTCCGGCGGTACAAATTGGAGTGGTATTCTGTTTTGGCTCAATGCTAAAGCCCAAGGCAGTAAGCTATACCATTTAGGAAACTGGGATGTGGAAATTAGCGGTTCAAACTTCATCGTTGCAAGAACTACAGATGTGCTTACAAACGCAGAAATGCGGAAGAAAGGATACAATGTGTGTGAAAAAGCACTTGATATTTTTTGCGCCGACGGCCTTGGTGCGCTCCACATAATATCTCCATTTGAAAGGAACTTGCTGCTTTCCAACACAGATGGAAAAACATCATTGTGGATTTCCTGTGCAGAAGATTTTACAATAAGTGTACAAGCAACACTTTCTGTTCAAGACAAGGACGGGAACATCATCCCGTCTGCACCAAGATCCCAAACCGCATGGGAAAATGTCTATAGCTACTACCGGTATTCGAAACTGAGCAATAATATTTATGACGAATACAGATGGATGTATCTAGTCTTTGAAATAATCATGCAAAGGATTTCGCCAATCGGTTTCGATGCAGTAAAGAACAAACCCACAGAAAAGGAAGGAAAATGGATTCTCAGAGCATTAAGAGAAGCAGACACCCAGTTCGGGTGGATCACGGCAATGAATTGGCCAACTACGGACCCAATTACGTATTTCTACACTGAACAATATGACGGTGCGCGATGCAATCTATTCCATTCTAAGGGTGGGCACCTTCAGCCAAACGAGCATATCAGTCTAAATAATGTTTCTATGCGACTTAAAGAACTGGATCAGTTATGTGTATTCCTAATGCGGCGCATTTATAATGTCAACGCCTGTGGTGGCGTGCTTACATATCATGGTTTTGAGATGTGTATGAACCACCTATTTGATAATGCATCTGCCTACCTATCAGAAACAGATATTATGCCACTGGGTAGTTCTGTGTCACTTCAAGATGTTAACCCCTTTTTGTGTCTTGACGAGATCCCCGAAAAAGCAATGCGAGAAAATGAAGTAGTAATCCATGTATTTCATGCACCATTCCCAGAGCACGAAGAACGAAAAGTGCGCTCTTATGGAGTGAAGAATGGTGACGAACTGGCAATTTACGATTATCCGTATGAACAAACACTATCCGTTCAGGGAATAGATGATGTGTACCTTGTCCAGATGATAAAACTTGTCAATAAGAGTGACAAAAAACAGCATAAGCATAATGGTATTGTTTCATCGTATCAAATGTCCGTTTGTTTTTTGACGATGCTTAAAGTAATCCAAGTGCGTTCCATATTGTTTTCCTCACATAAAAAGACGTGCCGGGATGTTCAATCATCCCGGCACACGTTGATTTATGGGCCAAAAGCATTTGCAAACTTGTCCGTGGCGGCTTTCATCTGTTGCAAGTCAGACCGCACATAGAAATTAAGGGTTGTACTTGCGTCGGAGTGTCCGAGGATTTCTTGCACACTCTTTATGTCCGCGCCGTTACTTAGAAGCAAAGTAGCGCAACTGTGACGGAGGTCATGGGGTGACATATCCGGGAGGTCATGGAGTTTCATAAACCGCTTGACCCGCCGCGTAACAGAATTAGGGTCGCGCGCTAAAGCGGGGTTGTTATCCTTGGGGAAAAGGAAATCTTGCTTGCTCCATTCTGTGGCGTTTCGGAATTCCAGAAGCAGTGCGGCCACAGAGGGCATAAGCGGGATTTGCCGCAAGCTGCAATCCGTCTTGGGAGTACTCACCACAATGCCGCTGGCGGGCGTGTAGGTCACATTCCGTTTGACCGAAATAACATAATGGTCAAAGTCAATATCGCCCCATTGTAAGCCCATCAGTTCGCCCCGGCATATTCCGGTAGTAATCATCAAATTCAGCATACAACGAAAATCAATAGGGCAATCATCAATCAAAGAGAAGAATTGTTTCGCCCGTTCTGCGGATAATGCATCCACCTTTTTCTTTGACAGTTTCGGGCAATCTACCTTGTCCATAGGGTTCTTCAAAATGCATTCTTGTTTCATAGCATAGGAAAAGATATTTGCAAGGGTGCAGTAATGGTGACGGATGGTTTTCTGTGCCATTGGCTTTCCCTGTGATGTTCTGTATTTCGTCCGTAAGTAAATCAAATATTTCTGAAGATCCGTCCCGTTGATTGATTGGATGGCCTTGCCGCTGAAATAGTTTGCTATGATGTTGGATATGTTTCGGTTGAAATCAATCGTTGCAGGCTTATGCTCGCCGTCACAGATACAGATTGGAAACCATATCTCGCGGATAAATGCTGCAAAGTCGGTTCTTGCTTTTGCAATCTCTCTTTCCCTTATGCGCTCCGGGTTCTGCAAGTCCTTTTGGAATTCAGCCTTTGCTTGCTTTTCCCATTCGGCGGCGGCTTTCTGCGCGGCCTTTTCTGCTCTGGAGGGTATCAGGCCTTCCGGTGCTTTCCACGTATTGCACCGCCAAATCTGCTTGCCAAATTCATCCCGGCCAACAAAGACCATGAATTTGTAGGAAATAACCTTGCCGTCTTTCTTGTTTTGAATGATGCTTGCCATTGATAACAATTCCTTTCTTTTTGCTATCAATACCTTCCAAAACATACAAGTTGTTTACCTTTTTTGTTTACATAACGCATGAAGATGTATGCAAATGCACCCAAAAAAGTAAGAAAAAGCACCGAAACCTTGCGATTTCGATGCTTTTCTATGGTCGGAGTGTCGGGATTCGAACCCGAGGCCTCTTGGACCCGAACCAAGCGCGATACCAAACTTCGCCACACCCCGATTTACCTGGCTATTATAATGAATTTTTTGTGCCTTGTCAAGCCCTCTTTTCCTGAAAAGTCCTATTTCCTTCCGGTGGGGCATAGACTACCCTGGAGGGATGCACATGAGCTATCAGATTCGTTACCCTGGAAAAATGCCCGGTGAGTCGCAGGCTCTGGAACGGGCGGTGGTCTTTTTTCTGATGCTGACTCTGACCCTGGCGGCGGGCATCCGGATTTTCCTTCCGGAACAGGCAGCAGCCTGGGTTCGGGGACTTCCAAGTTGGACCTGGAGCGGCCATGCTGCGCCTTAAATGTGCCCATGCCCTGCCCGTCATTCTGGCGGCGGCTCTATTACTGCTGCCCTGGGGCTGGGTGGGAGCCTTTCTGGCCGCTGCCGCAGTCCATGAGCTGGGCCACATCCTGGCAGTCCGGGTTTTGGGCGGGAAAATCGTTGAAATGACACTGGGACTCCATGGAGCGCAAATTTGCACCGCCCCCATGGACCCTAAATTTCAGCTTCCCGCCATTTTGGCCGGGCCGATTTTCGGCCTTCTTCCGGCGCTTTTGTGGGAAAAATGCCCCCGGCTGGCCTTCTGTGCCACACTGCTCTCCGCCTGGAATATGCTGCCCATTTATCCCCTGGACGGAGGACGAGCTTTGCGGCTTTTGCTCAGAGAAAACTGCACATGGGCCGAGTGGCTCCTGCTTCTGCCCGCCGCTTTTCTGCTGGGCCTCCTGCTGCATCGTCTGGGTCTCCCCTTCTGGTGGGCAAGTCTGACCATTCCAGAAAAATTGCTTGCAAACTTCCGAAAAAGCGGGTACAATAGGGGCAATACAGAAATGAGGTAGTACCATGCAGGTTTCCCTGGAACGTATCCTCCCCATCGTCCAGAAGCCCGGACGCTATACCGGCGGAGAATACAACCAAATCAAAAAAGATCTGAATACCGTACGCACCCGCATTGCCTTCTGCTTCCCGGACACCTACGAGATCGGAATGTCAAATCTGGGAATGCGTATCCTATACGGCGTGATGAACGAGATGGACGGGGTCTGGTGTGAGCGGGTGTTCGCCCCCTGGGCGGATATGCAGTCGGCCATGGAGGCCAATCACATTCCCCTCTGGGCCTTGGAAAGCCAGGACAGCGTAGCCGATTTTGACATGATCGCATTCACCATCGGCTACGAGATGAGTTACAGCAATATTCTCAATATGCTGCGCCTTTCCGGGGTCCCACTGCATAGCAAGGACCGTCAGGGTCTGAAAAACATCGTCTTTGCAGGAGGCGTATGCACCTTCAACCCGGAGCCCCTGGCGGATTATATTGATTTTTTCTCCCTGGGCGAAGGGGAAGAAAGCACCGTTGAGATTGTTTCCCTGTATCAGAAGGCCCAGGCGAAAAATTGGGATAAGGACCGTTTTTTGCTGGAAGTCTCCAAAATCGACGGCGTGTATGTGCCCTCTTTTTACCGGCATGAGTATAACGCCGACGGCACTCTTGAGCGCATTGTCCCCCTGAACGGCGCTCCGGCCACCGTGACCAAGCGCATCGTGGAGGACCTGGACCACACCTATTTCCCCACCAAGCCCATCGTGGCCTCCACCGAAATCGTCCACGACCGGGCCAATCTGGAGGTATTCCGGGGCTGCATCCGGGGCTGCCGGTTCTGCCAGGCGGGCTTTTCCTGCCGCCCGGTCCGCCGGAAAAGTCCCGAGGTGCTGGAAGCCCAGGCGGAAGCCACTCTGGCCTCCACGGGCTTTGGGGACCTGACCATTTCCAGCCTGTCCACCTCAGACTACCGGGCCTTGCCAGAGCTGATGGAGGGCCTTATCCCCTACTGCACCGCCCACCGGGTCAATCTGGCAGTCCCCTCTCTCCGGGCGGACAACTTCTCCCGGGAATTGATGGAAAAGTTGAAAACCCTGCGGCGCAGCGGCCTGACCTTCGCCCCGGAGGCGGGAAGTCAGCGGCTGCGGGACGTCATCAACAAAAACCTCACTGAGGAAGAAATCCTCTCCACCTGCGCCCTGGCCTTTTCCGGCGGCTGGAACGGCGTGAAGCTCTACTTCATGCTGGGCCTGCCCACGGAGACCGACGAGGATGTGCTGGGCATTGCGGACCTGGTGTATAAGGTCATCCAGGCCTGGAAGGAGAACGCCGTCAACAAAAAGCGGGGACTGCGGGTCCATGTGGCCACGGCCTACTTTGTTCCCAAGCCCCACACCCCCTTCCAGTGGGAGCCGCAGATCACCCCGGAGGAATATCTGCGCCGCTGCAAGCTTCTGAAATCCCATTTTTATGCCAAGTGCATCGAATACGACTACCATTCCCCGGATCTTAGCCGGCTGGAAGCCGTGTTTGCCCGTGGGGATCGGCGGGTAGGTCCGGTCATTGAGGAAGCCATGAACCGCGGCGCCAAGCTGGACGGCTGGGACGAATTTTTCGACTATCCCACCTGGCTGGATGCCTTCCGGGCCTGCGGGGTAGACATCAACTACTACACCACCCGTGGCTTCGGCGAGGACGAAATTCTCCCCTGGGATCCTATTGACGTAGGCGTGCGGAAGGACTTCCTGCTGCGGGAGCGGCATCGGGCCTATGAATCCAAGGTCACGCCAGACTGCCGCCAGGGCTGTGCCGGGTGCGGGGCCAACTGCCTGCTGAAAGAGGTGAAGTGCGATGCTTAGAGCCTTGTTCGAGAAAACCGGCACGGCAGTGTGGATCTCCCACCTGGACCTGATGCGGCTGTTCCAGCGTGCCTTTGCCCGGGCGAATCTGCCATTGAAGCACACCCAGGGATTTAACCCCCGGCCCTCCGTATCCATTGCTCTGCCCCTGTCCGTAGGCATGGAAAGCGTATGCGAGCTGCTGGATTTCGAGGTGGAAGGAAATTTCACCCCGGAGGAAATTACCAAGCGGCTCAATGAAACGCTCATCGACGGGGTCCGGGTCCGGGAGGTCTACGAAGGCAGCCGGAAGATTCGGGACCTGGCGCTTCTGGAATGCGAGGTGTTCCTGGAATATGACGCAGGGGTCCCGGAGAATGCTCTGGAAACCCTGGCGGCCCTTTTCGGCCGGGAATCCATCGTTGTCACGAAGAAGAGCAAAAACGGCCCAGTGGAGCAGGACATCCGTCCCATGCTCCGGGAGGCCCTGGTACGGCCCGAAAATGAGCAGCTTCTGGCCCTTTCTGCCATCATTTGCTGCCAGAATCCCACTTTGAACCCGGCGCTGCTCCTTTCGGCCATTGAAAAATATGCCCCGGAGGCCAAGCCGGACTTCGCCAAAATCAAGCGGCTGGAAATTTACGACAAAGACGGAACCGTTTTCCGATAATCAAGGAGGAACCAATATGGAAAAACACGAAATTATTCTGGAGGACTGCCCCCACTGCCGTGGCACCGGCGTAATGATGCACGAGGGCAACTGGAACGTGGAAGTAGAGTGCCTGGACTGCGGTGCCCACACGGTCTATGTGGAGTACGAGACAGAAGAAGAAAAGGAAGCCGCCGAGCGGCAGGTGGCCCAGCTCTGGAACATGGGCAAGGTCATCAAGATTGATCCGGGCGAATAAGATCAGGAAAATTTTTCGGGAAATTGAAAAATAATGCTTGCATTTTTCGGCGAGGTATGATAGAATACTCAGGCAGTCGAGAGACGCAAGCAAATATCCGGGTGTGGCGAAGTTTGGTATCGCGCTTGAATGGGGTTCAAGAGGCCGCTGGTTCGAATCCAGTCACTCGGACCAATCGGAGTATCCTTTGGGATACTCCGATTTTCTTTCTTCCCAGTAACAAGCAAGGGATGCCGACGTTGGTCGGTGTCCCCGGCGTTTTTTCTTTCCGGCGTAGGTCTCAATCTGCTTGGCATGGCTGTCGCCATATTTCACGCCGCCCTTCCCGTCAAAGTTTCAGGTAGCGGAGCCGTCTGCCCCAGGTCCCCGGTCCAGGTACCAAGCAGCGCATCCTTACTGCAGCAGGCAGCCATCGTCAGGATCAGCGCCGCCACAACAATCATCAGAATGCCCCTGGACCTTTAGTAATTTTTGTCCCTTCATGTTGGTTCCTCGCGATTTTTGCTGTTTATTCGCCAGCGTACCAGTCTTCCGCAAGCAGCGCATCCAAGAACGCATAGAGCGTTTTTCCTTGTTCTGCGGCATAGCCCTCCCGGCCCGTTCCGGAGGAGCGGCACGATGCTGTCTATACAGCTATTGACCAAAAATAAGATTTTTAACATAAAATCGCCCCGCAGGCGGGAATCTATTCCCTCTGCGGGGCAAATTTCATGTATTTTTCGCCAAGCGTCGCCGATGCCAGACGCTGTACAGCCGGACGGTGGTGGAAATGAGCAGGATGCTCACAGCCATGCCCCCCGCCACGGCCGCGGTGTGCCAGCCCCGCTCCACGAAGGCGTCCATTTCCCCCCGAACGGCAAAGTGCATGGTGTAGTACACACCTGCACCGGGAATCAGCGGAAAAATCGACACCACCAGGTAGGAAATGGCGGGATATTTCCGCACACGGGCCATTTTTTCTGCATAGCAGGCGGCGGTCAAGGTCCCCCAGAAGCAGGCTGTCACGTCCGTGCAACCCAAATTCAGAGCCAGCCGATAAATGCCCCAACAAAGGATTCCGCCCATAGCACAGAGTAAGCCGCCGGGGCCGTGGATGTTAAAAATGATAGAAAAGCCGATACAGCCTGTCAGACAGGCAATGCACTCAATGAAGAAGGAGTGCACCAAAGTTGCTGCGCTCACCGGCATGGGAAGTAGCATCCCCGCTATATTCCAGGCAGCACCGGTACCCAATGCGATGGCCATAGCGATCAGAATCACCTGCACCACCCTATTTATGCCGGAGTTGGTGTCTCCGAAAATAATGTCCCGCATGGCGTTGGTAAAGAGCAGCCCCGGCACCAGCAACATCAGAGCGCCGATGACCACCGAGTCCGGTCGGGATGTGACTCCTGCCGCCCCAAGGCCGTAGGCCGCAAAGGCCAGCACGAATGCAGAACAGAGGATACGAAAGAAGCTGTTGGCCTTCAGATCTGTCATAAACCGATCCACAAAGGCCACCAGAAGGCCGCAAAGTCCGGCGCACAGTCCGTCCACCCAGGACCCACCGTAGAGCACGCAGAACCCGCCGGAGCCGAGAAAATGTCCCAGCAGAGTGCCCAGGAAGCCGTAACGGACCCTGGCAGCGTCCGTTTCCCTCATCCATTGCCGGGCCACGGAGACATCCGGTGCTTCGGCGCAGATTTTCCGGCTGAGATTGCTGTATTTTTCCACGGAATCCAGATCATTTCCGTGCTCCTCCACCCGGCGCATCCGGGTCATGGGCGTGCCGTCGGGAGTCTCGATGCTGACGGTAATGCAGTTTGGAATGGCAAAAACCTCGGAGACAATGCCGTAGGCCCCCAGAATACGATTGACGCTCTCCTCTACCCGAAAGGTCTCCGCACCGGATATGGCCAGCCGGTAGCCCAGATCCGTAGCCAGGTCCAGCAAGGCGCTGTAATCCACACGCACCCCTCCTTCCAAAATAACGACAACAGTATATCATATTTTTCCGGGATTTCAAGAAGAAGTTGCCCCTCCCCGGCCTCATCCCGGGAAAAGGGGCTATCGCTGGGGAACGATTCCAAAAAGGGACAGGTCCGTTGCGACGGACTTTTCCCCCGCTTGCAGGCTATACTGCCCTTGCAAGGGGGGTGAGGGAAACGTATCTGGACCTGGCGTTGGCACTGAATTTTCTGGTGGACGGCTTATTGCTTTTAGGAGTCAACCGGCTGCTGGGGCGGCCTCCCAATTATCGCCACTGCGCCCTAGGGGCGCTGCTGGGAGCCGGGTATGCATCAGCGTGTCTGTTGCCGGGATGGCGGTTCCTTGGGGGCATTCCGTGGCGTGTCGGCTGTCTGGCCCTCATGGCCCGAATCGCCTTCGGGGGCCGCCGGGAGGGGATCCGGGCAGGGCTTCTCTTTCTGCTGCTGTCCCTGGCATTGGGTGGGGCGGCCATGGGCTTCGGCGGGGGGTTTTTCGGAATTCTGGGCGCTGCGGGGTGTATTTTTCTGCTGGCCCTGGCCTGCATGGGTGGAAATAAGTTGGGGCAGCGGCTTCTGGAAGTAGAACTGGTCCGGAACGGACGGAAAGTCCATTTATTGGCCCTGGCAGACACCGGAAACGGCCTCCGGGACCCCATCACCGGGGAACAGGTCCTCATCATTGGTCCGGAAGCGGCCCAGGCACTCACTGGCTTGACGAAAAAGCAGCTTGCAGACCCGGTAGGGACTCTGGCGGAGCGCCCCATTCCGTGCCTGCGGCTCATCCCATACCGGGTGGTGGGCCACGGCGGGATGCTGCTGGCGCTAAACGTGGAACAGGCCCGCATCGGGCAGTACCGGGGCAGCGTTCTGGTGGCCTTTGCTCCGGAGGAATTGGAAGCATCGGGACGGTATCAGGCATTGGCAGGAGGTATGTCGGGATGAAGAAACTGATTCGACTTTTACAGGCACTTCTGAGCCGGAACACGGTCTATTACGTTGGCGGTAGCGATGTGCTGCCCCCGCCCCTGAAAGGGGCAGAAGAACAGCAGGCCCTCCGGGACCTGGAAGCCGGGGACGAGAATGCCAAGCAGTTGCTCATCGAGCGGAACCTACGGCTGGTGGTCTTTCTGGCCCGGCGGTTTGAGAACACCGGAGTCAATCTGGAGGACCTGATCTCCATCGGCACCATCGGCCTTATCAAGGCCATCAGCACCTACCGGCTGGACCGGAACATCAAGCTGGCCACTTATGCCTCCCGGTGCATCGAAAACGAAATTCTCATGCACATCCGCAAAATTGCCCCCCTGAAAGCGGAGGTCTCCCTGGACGAGCCCATCAACACGGACGGCGACGGCAACGAATTGCTCCTTTCGGACGTACTGGGAACAGACGAGGACATGATCTTGAAGCCCCTGGAGGACGACGTGGACCTGCGGCTCCTCCATCAGGCCGTGGGGGCGTTGCCGGAGCGGGAGCGGGAGATCGTTGCCATGCGCTTCGGCCTGTGGGGCCGCCGGGAGCTGACTCAGAAAGAGGTAGCCCGAAAAATGGGCATTTCCCAATCCTACATCTCCCGGCTGGAAAAGCGCATCATGCTGCGGCTGAAAAAAGAACTGGTCCGGCAGACCGGCTGTGCATAAGTGAGGCTTGCAAATTTGCTTTCGGTATGGTATAATCGATACTGAAATATATCGATATACCGGAAATCGAAAGGAAGGAAGCCCCATGGAAAAGAAGGAAATTTCCAAAGCCGTGCTGAAACGCCTGCCCGGTTACCTGACCTACCTGCGCTCCCTGCCGGAGGGCAGCGCCCCCTATATCTCCGCCACCGCCCTGGCCGCCGCTCTGGGCATGGGCGAGGTGCAGGTCCGCAAGGACCTGGCCATGGTCTCCGACGGAGGCCGCCCCAAGATCGGTTACCAGCGGGAGAGCCTCATTGAGGACATCGAGCAGTTTCTGGGCTACGACAATGCCACGGACGCCGTACTCATCGGAGCCGGAAAGCTTGGCCAGGCGTTGCTGGGCTACAAAGGCTTTGCGGAGTATGGCCTGAACATTCTGGCGGCCTTTGATGTGGCCCCCAAGTCCGGCCACACTGAGGATGGCAAGCCCATTTATCCCATGGAAAAGCTGCAAGGCTTCTGCCGGAGCCATAAGGTCCTCATGGGCATCATCACCGTACCGGAGGCCAACGCGCAGCAGGTTTGCGACCAGCTTATCGCCAGCGGCATCAAGGCCATCTGGAGCTTTGCCCCCACCCATCTGGAGGTGCCGGACAACATCCTCGTACAGCACGAAAACATGGCGACCTCGCTGGCTGTGCTTTCCATGCACCTGCAGGCACAAATTAAGGAAAAAAAGTAAAAATTTCCCCGATACCGGTTTTGGTATCGGGGAAATTTTCACTCCTCCATAGCTTTCAGCTTGGCCAGCCGGCGCACATGGCGCTCCTCTCCGGAGAAGGGGGTGGTCAGCCAGGTATCAGCAATCTCAAAGGCCAGATTCTCACCTACTACACCGGCGCCCATGGCCATCATGTTGGTGTCGTTGTGAAGTCGGGTCATCCGAGCGGACATGATGTCCGAAAGCAGGGCGCAGCGGACGCCTTTCACCTTATTGGCGGCAATGGACATTCCGATGCCGGTGGTGCAAAGCACGATACCCCGGTCGCACGCACCACTGGCGACCGCCCGAGCGGCAGGACCGGCATAGTCGGGATAGTCGCAGCTGGCAGTGGTATCCGTACCGAAGTTCACGACCTCGTAGCCCTCGTTGCGGAGATGTTCCATGAGATGCTCCTTCAGGGTCACAGCCCCGTGATCGCAGGCAATGGCAATTTTCATTTCTGTTTCCTCCTAAGAAAATCTATCAGATGACATAGCCGCCGTTGACGGCAAGTATCTCACCGGTAATAAACTCCGCCCCTGCCAGATATTCCATGGCATAGGCCACATCCTCCGGTTTGCCGTTCCGGCCCACCGGAGTTTCCTCCGCCAGTCCGGTCAGCACTTCGGGAGCCACGCTGGCGCACATATCCGTTAAAATCACGCCGGGGGCCACGCAGTTCACCCGGATGCCGCTGGGACCGAGTTCCTTCGCCAGGGCCTTGGTCAGGGCAATGACCGCTCCCTTAGTGGCCGAGTATGCCGCCTCGCAGGAGGCGCCCACCTGCCCCCACATGGAGCTGACCGTAATAATACTGCCCTTCTGGGCCTGTAAAAAGGCAGGCATAGCCGCCTTCACGCAGGTATAAATGCCCTTCACGTTCACGGCGAAGATTCGGTCCCAATCTTCTTCGCTCAGGTCCTGCAGAAGGCCGTAGCGGCAGATTCCGGCGCAGAGAATGAGATTATCCAGGTGTCCGATGGTCTCGAAGGCCCGCCGGACCGCTTCCCCGTCCGCCACGTCGCAGCAGATTGCCTCCGCCCCGGTGGCCTGTGCCACTTTCCGGGCAGCTTCGTGGTCCTTTTCATAGAGGAACACCACCCGGTCCCCCCGGGCAGCGAACCGTGCCACCGTTGCAGCCCCGATGCCACGGGAGCCGCCGGTTATGACTGTTGTTTCCATAGTCAGCCCTCCGGGAAGTAAAGATCGATGTCCGCTTCCCCGTCGATGCCAGGGACCGTACCGGTGCTGGTGTATTGCCACATATCGATCTGGTAGGGATAGACCATGTTCCGGTACATGGCCAGCCAGAAGCCGTACTCCGTCAGTTCGGAAAGCTCCAGAAGATCGTCCCCCTGGGCCTGGCTGAAATAAAGCATGGGGGTATAGCCTGCGGCCTTGACAGCCTCGCAGAATACCCGGGTGGCGCTGGTCAGGGCAGTCTTGCCGATATTCGCCGTCCGGGCAGAGGAGGAAACATACTCCCAGTCAAATACCACCGGCATATCGATCTGCCAGTCCTTGATCTGCTCCAACGTGAAGGCCGCTTCAGCGGCAGCTTCTTCGTCGTTCAGAGCCTGAGAGAAGAAATAAGCGCCGATCTTCAGTCCGGCAGCCTTGGCCCCTTCGTAGTGGATTTGGGCCTCGGTGTCTGCGTACAGCTCCCCGGTCTCATAGCCCCGGTAGCCCACCCGGATGATGACGAATTCCACACCGGAGTTCTTCACCGCCTGCCAGTCCACGTTGATCTGATGCTCGGACACATCCACGCCCACCACGCTCTTTCCGGCGGTCAGGTGCAGATAGCCGTCCACGCCGTAGGAAAAGTCCGTGGCGAAATAGGGGTTGGACGGTGGCTGGGGCAAGGTCTCCTCCGTGGGCCGGGAAATATCTCCCTGGCTGGCATCCGGCTCCGACGGCTCCCCGCCGGGCTGCAAACCCCGGACGAAGGCAATGACAATGCCGATGAGCACCAGCGCCGCCAAGCCCACAGCAACAGCTTTTATCAGAAATATCTTTTTCTCTTTATCCATTTGACAACTCCAATCGCCTCATAGGCTTTTGACTCTTTGCTCAGTATAGCATATTTTTGCCTCTGGGGCAACGATTTTTTCCGAAAGCCGAAAATTCAGCCGGAAACAACTGTTTATCTCTTGCAAACAAGCCACATTCGTGATATAGTAGTAGCGATTCGTCGATGCAACGAGGCGTTGAGGCCGGTCCCAACGGCTTGTTGGGATGTAAGGTTCCTTTTCAACCGACGCTTTCTTGCATTTTCCGCCTCCTTGTGAGAAAATCCTTGCAGCGATTCCAGGCGGCGAATCGTTATCCTGGCAACCCCCGCTCCCGCCAGGGAGACATTCCAATAAAAGGAGAGCAGTTTATGATTTCAAGAGAAGTTTGCAGGCGTGTTCTGCAAAAGGCCGTATCCACCGGTGCGGACTACGCAGAGCTCTTCGCCGAAAACACCGTCAATCACTCCATCCGCATGATCGCCGATAAAGTGGACGCCATCCAGGATGCCGTGGTGGCCGGTGCCGCCGTGCGGGTCTATAAGGGTCTGCGAAGCGTCATGGCCTCCACTGTAGATACCAGCGAATCCGGTCTCCTCCGCTGCGCCGAGCAGGCCGCCGAGGCCCTGGGCCAGGGCAAGGCCGCAATCGACATCGTGCTGCACGAGCGTCTGTTTGGGGACATTCACCCCGTAAAAATCGCCCCCACCAGCGTTTCCAACGCTGAGAAGATCGACGTGGTAAAGGCGTCCTACGCCGCCGCCAAGGCCTATGACCCCTCCATCGTTCAGGTCACCTGCCAGCTGCTGGATGTGGACCACAATATTCTCATTGCCAACACCGAAGGCACCTATGCTCAGGACCGCCAGATCCGGACCCGACTCTTTACCCAGGCCGTAGCCGAGAAGAACGGCGAGACCCAGGTGGGCTATCATGCCCCCGGCCGCCGGATGGGCATGGAAATGTTCGACTTCATCGACCCCAAGGCCGTGGGCGTTCGGGCTGCCAAGCAGGCCGTCACCATGGCGGGGGCCGGTTACTGCCCCGCAGGCGTGATGACCGTGGCCATTGAGAACGGTTTCGGCGGCGTTATCTTCCACGAATCCTGCGGCCACTCTCTGGAAGCCAGCGCCGTGGCCTACGGCCAGAGCCAGTTCTGCGGCAAGCTGGGCCAGAAAATTGCCAATGAGAAGGTCACTGCCATCGACGACGGCACCATCCCCAACGCCTGGGGCTCCATCAACATCGATGATGAAGGCACCCCCGCCCAGCGGAAGGTCCTGATTGAAAACGGCATCCTGAAGAGCTACATGATCGACAAGTTCAACGGCCGCCGGATGGGCATGGCCTCCACCGGCTCCTCCCGCCGTCAGAGCTTTGCCTACACCCCCACCTCCCGTATGACCAATACCTACATTGCCGCAGGCAATGACAAGAACGAGGACATCATTGCTTCCATCGAGTACGGCCTCTACGCCAAGGAAATGGGCGGCGGCTCCGTAAACCCTGTCACCGGTGAATTCAACTTCGCCGTCAACGAGGGCTACATCGTCCGCAACGGCAAGATCTGCGAGCCGGTCCGGGGTGCCAGCCTGGTTGGCAAGGGCTCCGAGATCCTGCAGAACATCGATATGGTGGGTACGGATATGGATATGGGCCAAGGTATGTGCGGCTCCTCCAGTGGCTCCGTCCCCACCAACGTGGGCCAGCCCCTGATCCGGGTGTCGTCCATCACCGTCGGCGGCAGATAAGGAGGGATTACCATGGAATTTACCGAATTTAAGAATGCGGTCATTGCCGAGGCCAAGGCCCTGGGTCTGACCGACTACGAACTGTACTATCAGAGCGGCTCCGACCTGTCCGTGTCCGCTTTTCAGCATGAGATCAACCAGTTCAGTTCCTCCATTGACGGCGGCGTGTGCTTCCGCTGCCTGGTGAACGGAAAAATGGGCTACGCCTCCACCCAGGCGCTCAGCGCCGACCAGGCCAAGAGCATCGTGGCCCACGCCATGGAGAACGCCGCTTCTCTGGAGGCCGAGGAGGAAGAATTCCTCTGCCCCGGCGGCAAGACTTACGCGCCTCTGGACCGAAAGCCCTACACGCTGCCCTCCACGGAGGAACTGATTGCCGCCGTGCTGGACACCCAGGACAAGCTCTACGCTGCCGACCCCTCCGTCATTGACGGCACCAGCGCCCGGGGCCTGGCCCAGACCATGCGCATTGCCATCTGCAACTCCAAGGGCCTGGACGTGTCCTATGAATCCAGCGTGGCAGGCCTCATCGCCATGCCCACCGTGTCCGACGGCACGGAAATGGAGAACGACTTCTCCGCCAAGCTGGGCAAGCTGGACACCATTGACGCCAAGGCTCTGGCCGATAAGGCTGTGGCCCGTGCCAAGGGCAATCTGGGCGGCGAAGTGCCCACCACCCAGGCCTGCCCGGTCATCTTCGACCCGGAGGCCATGTCCGACCTGCTCCAGACCTTCTCCGGCATTTTCTCCGCCGAGAGCGCCCAGAAGGGCCTGTCCCGGCTGGCCGGGCAGGAGGGTCAGGTCATTGCCGCTCCTTGCGTGACTCTGGTGGACGACCCCTTCCATCCGGACAACCCCATGCCCATCAATTTCGACGCTGAGGGCTGCCCCACCTACAAGAAGAACATTATTGAAAACGGTGTGCTGACCACCCTGCTCTACAATATGAAGACCGCCGCCGTGGCCGGAAAAGAGACCACCGGCAACGCCTTCAAGGGCAGCTACACCTCCCCCGTAGGCATCGAGCCCTTCACCATGTACCTGGCAGGCGGCGACTTGACCGAGGAAGAACTGCTTGCCAAGGCCGGAAACGGCGTGTACATCACGTCCCTGGGCGGCCTCCATGCAGGTGCCAACGCCATCACCGGCGACTTCTCCCTGCAAAGCGCCGGGTTCCTCATCGAGAACGGCAAAAAGGCCACCCATGTGAAGTCCTTCACCGTGGCCGGTAACTTCTACCAGCTGCTCAAAAACATCACTGCTCTGGCCAACAACACCCAACTGCCCGCGCCCTTCGACATGACCACCTTCGGTGCGCCCAGCGTGCTGGTGGAGGGTCTGTCCATCGCCGGTAAGTAAAATTTTTCTCATGGCTTCGTCCGGCTCCCTTCGGGGGGCCGGATTTTTGCGTCTCCTGGGACGAACGGCAGAATGCAGTGCCGTTCGTCCCGTTTTTTCTGCCGTGTATCCCTGAAGGGTCTTATTTATCCCGGCATATCGCACGATTGGCACAAGTCCATTGTAACCATCTTTGGTGAATACTGAGCCAATTCTCTTTTCCTCCTATTTGATCGTGAGAGGGACACGCAGCAATGCGTATCCCTCTCCATTTTTTACTTCTTCTCCAAGGCAATGCCTGCCGGGTCTTTCCTTTTGGGAGACTTTACGCCATAATGAAGAAAATTTCAGGAAAGGGGCTTTGCCCCCAAGAAGGGCCGGTCAAAGCTCTGGCGGTCTCTGGGGAAAGTGCTGTTACTGCTCCGTGTCCCGTCAGGAAGATACACCATGAAAAAGCCTCCTTCCGGGGAGGCTTTTTCGCCCCGCCGAAAGTTAGTTTTCCTTAGAAAAGCCACGCCCCGGAGGAAAACTCTTTCTTCTCCTTCGGGGCGTTTTTTGAGATTTAGGCGATTTATTCCTGAATTCCCTGCTTTTCCAGCAGATCCAGCACCTGCTGGCCTCGGTTGGTCAGGGCCACCGAGCCTTTCACAGGGTATTTTTCGTATCCGGCGTAGGAAAATCCCTTCAGCGGGGTAGAATAGTCAATGGACACCAGATTCTTTTTCTCCAGGCACAGGAGGATCAGGGCATACTCCTGCACTGTGGCGTCCGTGGATTCCAAGTACACCGGCTCCCCTGAGTCCACTCCCCGGGCCACCGGCAGGAACGGAATACGGGCCAACGTGTCCAGCATTTCCAACTCCCCGGCATTCAGCTCCAAAGCTCCCCGGCAGCCGCCGCACCCGGCGCAGCCACTGCTGCATCCGCTGCAATTTCCGCAATCATGCGCCATTTGCTTTCACTCCTTACTCTTTGGATTATACGAAATTTCACCTTTTCTGTCAACCCCGTTGCGGTTTTCACAAAATCGTGGTATAGTGAGTAAAAAAGGAGGATTTTTCCATGCTGCATTTGAACAAAGAAAATTTTGACGAAACCATCGCCTCCGGTACCGTACTGGTAGACTTCTGGGCCAGTTGGTGCGGACCCTGCAAAATGATCGCACCCATCGTGGAGGAGATCGCCGCCGAGCGGCCCGACATCACCGTTGGCAAGGTCAACGTGGACGAGGAAATGGACCTGGCCCGGCGCTTCGGTATTGCCAGTATTCCCACCATTCTGGTTTTCAAAAACGGAGAACTGAGCAAAACCTCCATCGGCTACTGCTCCAAGGAAGAGCTACTTGCCCTGCTGTAAAAAAATCGGTGCCGCCCGAGTTGGACGGCACCGATTTTTTTATTTTACATTGAGATTCGAGCCACCGGCGGAGGGATTCTCCACGCTCCAGGAGATGCTGTCGTCCCGGTCAATGACCGCCCAGAGGAGCCAGGTGGCCATATCCATGGTGCCCACGTCGCCGTTCATTTCCCGGGACAGCGTAACCGTTCCGGTGGACGGGTCAATGGACGCAAAGCCCACCTGAATGGAGCCGGAGCTTTCCGTATCCACCACCAGCAGCAGGGCATGCTTTTCAAAGAAAGCTGCATCATACCCGGCCAGTTCCGCATAGTCCGGCAGCTGGTCCACGGAGTTCACATAGGTCAGGGAGGAACGGCTGCCGGTGTATTCCAGCCGCAGCTTGCCCCCTTCGATGCTGGCATCCGCCGCGGGCTGTGTGGCAAACCCGCTGGTAGGCGGCACGGAAGCCCCATTCTTAGGCAGGGTCGTGGCCGCAGTCCCGGCAGTGACGGTTCCAACACTGTTGCCGGGGGTAGTCGTATTATTGGCAGTCTTTCCGCCCTTGCACCCGGCCAGAAGGACCCCGGCGGTGCAGACGGCAGGAACGGCAATTTTCCAGATTCGATTCATAAAAATCCTCCTTTTCTGGGGTTTTGCCTCATTATAGTCCAAGTTCGTCCGCTTGTCAAGCGAATCCGTCCGTCATATAAGAACAGTTTGTTAATTTTCCTCGATCATCATGCGGATGATGGTCCGGTCCGTCTCCCGCATTCCCTCGCTGGCCAGGGTGGCCACGTTGCGAATGGTATTCTCAACCCCCTTGACCACAATGCCCTCGCCGCCGAAGAATTGGGACTTATGCATCTGCATCTGCATGCCCAGCAGCCCCGCCTCCACGGCAGAGGCAATTTTTGCGGCGCAGCTGGCCTTGGCTCCGTCGCAGATCATGCCGGAATCGATGGCCACAGCGTTGACGATGGTATGGGCAATGTCCTTTTCGTCTCCACCGTAGAGATACATGACCCCTGCGCCCGCTCCGCACCCGGCGGCGGTGGCGCCGCAGTAGGCGGACAGGCTGCCGATGCCGGTTTTCAGATGGATGGTCACCAAATTAGAAACCACCAGCGCCCGGTAGAGAATTTCCTGGGAAACACCCAGCTCTTTGGCATAGACGATCACCGGCAAACTGGCGGTAAGGCCCTGATTGCCGGATCCGGAATTGATGACCACAGGCTTCTCGCAGCCGTTCATCCGGGCATCAGACCCGGCGGCGGCGTAGGCCTTCGCCCGGTTATGAACACACATTCCGTAGGATTGCAGGAGGATTTTGCCGATATTGGCCCCGTATTCCCCCCGCAGGCCCTCCTGGGCAATGTCCCAGTTGCAGTCAATTTGCCGTTGCAGGGTCTTGGCCACATCCTCGATCTTCACCGTGTTGGCAAACTCCACAATGCGCTCCACGCTGAGCAGGCTTCTGTCCGTCTCATGTCGAATGGCAGCCTCGCTGTAATCCCGGTGGTGGACGATGGCCCCGTTCCGCTCCACCTGAATAACATTGGTGTGAAACCCGGCAATTTCAGCACTGGCGGTGTCCGCTCCGGCGAACAACACCACCCGGATATGAAAAACATAGTCCTTTCCGGACCGCTCCACATGGAATTCGCCTTTTTCCAGGAAGTCATCAATGGTCCGGACCTGGTCCTCCGTGACCTGGGAAAGCACCTGCAATCCCGCATCGGCCCGATCGGCAATGATGCCCGCCGCAGCGGCGGCCGCAATGCCCCGCTTGCCGCCGGTGTGGGGGACCACCACGCTTTTCACGTTTTTGATGATGTTGGCGCTGGCCTCTATGCACACCCGCTCCGGCATGGCCCCCAGGGTCCTTCTGGCCAGGGCGGCGCAGTAGGCCACGGCGATGGGTTCCGTGCAGCCCATGGCGCATTGCAGTTCTTCCTTCAAAATGGAGACGAACTCCCGATAAATTTTCTCTTCCACGATATGTCCTCCGGGGAAATTTTTCTTTTCATTATACCACGGTTTCCCGAAAAATCCAATCCTTTTCGGAAACTCTTGCTTTTTCCGACGTTTCGGCTTATAATAGCCCCAAGATACAAGGAGGGATTTCCATGACCTTTGCCCGAAAAGTCTTTTTGCAGTTGCCCAGCCCCTCCCCCGCCGACCTGCTTGCGGACCGGGAGCGTGTACTGGAAGCCTTTCACGCCGATTCCATGACCCTGAGCACCATGCAGAAGCTCTACCCCACCCTAAAAAAAGCCAATTACGCCGTCACCGCCAGTCTGAGTCCCACCAACACCGGCTGGGAGATCCGAAACATTGAAGCCGGGGACACCCGGAGTCGATCCTTTGCCCTGGCTCTGGACCTGGGCAGCACCACCCTGGAAATGGAGCTGTTGGACCTGAACACCGGGGAAACCCTGGCCTCCGGCAAAGCCACCAATGGTCAGACGGCCATTTCCGCCAACATTCTTGATCGCATTCTTTACGCTAAGGACCGGCCGGACCATCTGGCTCATTTGCAAGCCCTGGTGACGGAGAACATCAACAATCTGATCGTCCGCTGCTGCACCCAGGCCCAGGTAGATCCATCAGAAATTCTCCTGCTGGCCGTGGGCGGCAACACCACCATGATACACCTTCTTCTTGCCTGCGAACCCTGGCAAGTATTCCAGATTCCTTACACCCCGGTCTTTTACGATCCCGGCATTCAGGAAGCACGGGACATTGGCTTGAATCTTTCTTGCAGTGTCTTTTGTATGCCTGCGGTGGCTAATTATCTGGGTGGGGACATCACCTCCGGCCTTTTGATGACGGACCTGGACACAAGAACGGACCCGGCGCTGTTTCTGGACATCGGCACCAACGGGGAAATCGCCTTCGGCTGCAAGGATTTTCTGCTGGTGGGTGCCGGTGCGGCCGGGCCCGCTTTGGAAGGGGCCGTCAGCAAATCGGGAATGCGGGCAGAGCCGGGGGCGGTTTGTAATGTGACTATCGACGAAAGGGACCAAATCCACGTAAAAACCATCGGAGACAAGCCCCCGATGGGCATATGCGGCTCCGGCATTCTGGACCTGATCGCCCACGGCTTTCTGGCCGGGTGGATCAACGGCAACGGCACGCTGAACGTGGACGCCGCCCCAGCCATCCGCTGGACCTACGAGCCGGACACCCAGCGGCAGCTGCCCGCCATTTGCTACGCCCAGGGACCGGAGGGTCCCCTGCTTTTCACCCAAGCGGACATTCAGGAATTCATCCGCTGCAAGGCCGCCGCCTTCACCATGGCCGCCACATTGATGGAGGAATGCGGCGTGACCCCTTCGGACCTGGGGGCTATGTATCTGGCCGGAGGGTTTGGGGAACACATGGACCTGGAATCCGCCATTACCGTGGGAATGTACCCGGATATTTCACGGGAAAAGTTCAAGATTCTCGGAAATAGTTCCCTGAAAGGGGTCAAGAAGCTGCTGTTGGACGAAGCGCAGTTGCCCCGGCTGCGGAAATTCGCCCAGGATGCCCAGTATGTGCAGTTCGGTGAAATGGCCCGGTTCCCGGAAAATATGGTCGCCGCCCAGTTCCTGCCCCATACGGACACCCGGCTGTTCCCCAGCGTGCAGCCAGGAAAAAGGAAATAAACGCATGGACCAACATCCCATCCGAGAATTTGACGCTGCCACCCTTGCCACCACGAATCCCTTTCACGGAGACGAGGACGATGCCATGACCACAGATTCTTCCCTGCCGGTGATTGTCGTAGAGTCGAAACCCGGCTTTGGCAAGCTCATCGACGGAAACCATCGGCTTTTTAAGGCGCTGGCCCTGCGCCACCCCACCGTCCGGGCCGCAGGCGGGTATTGTTCAGGACAAGAACGTGACCCACGGATTTTTCGTCTGGGAGCGTAACGTCACCTATCACTGCGCTGGCTGCCGGATTTTCCTGGCATCGGAGGACGGAAGAAGTTTAAAGGAAAAGAAGGACCGCCCCGGAGAGGTTTTCTCCCCGGGGCGGCGTTTTTATCCCATTTTCTCGAACCGCAGGGCAATCATTTCCGTTGCCTGGTCCAAGGTGTACCTGGAGGTGTCGATGCACAGGTCGTAGTGACTCGGGTCGCCCCAAATCATCCCTGTGTAGGACTCGTAGTATTTCTTCCGCTGCTTGTCCATTTTGTGGACCAGCTTGGAGGCCTGATTCAGCGTCAGGTTCTCCTGGATCATCTTCCGGCGGATGCGCTGCTCCTCCGGAGCCGACACGAACACCCGTAGCAGTTGCACATCCTTGTCTTTCAACACAAAGTCGGCGCAGCGACCCACGAACACACACTCCTCCCGCTTGGCGATCCGACGAATCTCGTGGCTTTGCAGAGCAAACAGCACCTCGGAGGTGGATTTACCCCGGAGCACATGATAATTGCCCTCATGAACCGTCTGGAACAGGTAGGGATTGGTGGCCTTTTCGTCGGAATCCGTCATGGCGGTCTCCGGCAGCTCGCCGTATTCGCAGGCCAGCCGCACCAGTTCCCGCTCGTAGACCTTCAGGCCCAGCCGCCCGGCCGTCTTGACGGCGATCTCATGGCCGCCGCTGCCGAACTGGCGGCTGATGCTAATGATCCGATTTCCCATGATTCTCTCTCCTCCACTTTTTTATTTTTTCAGTGCGCTGCAGACAGCCTCCGGGAAGGAGACCTCCCGGTCCACGAAGGTAATGGCAGCGGCAAGGGACACATTGGTATCCGTCAGCACGATGCGGGCGGTTCCGGAGCAGGAAATATTCAGTGCCGTGATGGTTCCGTCGGTGATGGTCAGCCTCAAGGCGCCGGTGGTGAAGGTTATGTTCTGGCTCTCCACGTCCGGAGCAATGGCGGCGGCAAGCTGCTTCATGCCGTCCTGATCCAGGACCATGGTGTAGATCCAGGTGTCGCCGCTCTGCTGAGCGGTGACGGTGCCGGAAGCCATCATAGTATAAGCCAGGTCGATGAGCTTGGCGCTGTCCGCCATAGCCTTTCCTGTGGAAACGGCCCGGCCGGTGCCGTCGCAGAGGGTATCTCCGGAGAAATACACCGCCACGCTGCCCTTGCGCACGCAGCCCAAGGTGTCGCCCTCGCTGCGGAGACGGTCATATTCCAGGGTATCGTTTATCACGATGGGGCCGCAGTCTGCCTGGAGCGCAATGTCGGCGCTGTAGCTTTCCTTGCTTTCCAGGGTCGCCCAGGCTTCCAGAAGCCGCAGCACATCGTCGGTGATGGTATTTTTGCCTTCGGAAGTCCCGTCCGAAATAGCATCCAGCACCACATCCGGAATCACCGGAGCCGTGCGGGTGCCGGTATTCAGGATAGCCTTGCCGGAAAGGCTGCCGCTGTCGCTGCTGCCGGAGAATTCCAGCGTGGTCAGACTGCCGTCGGTGGCCGTCAGAACCAGTTCCAGCTTATTCACACCCTCCACCGGGTCCCCAAGCAGGTTCAGGAACTTGGCCGCATCGCTGCCGGAGGCGGTGATTGTGTAGCGGGTCTTGGAGCCGGATTGGGTTTTGTCCACATTGAGCAGCTTGTAAAGCTCCACCGCCTGGTCCATGATGGCGGAATAATCCGCCTTACCCACGGCGTATGCCTTTCCGTTGTCCAGATACACGCTGCCGTCAGCGTAATACAGCTTCACGCCGCCGCTCTCCACCATGGTAATCCGCTCCCCATCCACTTTCGTGGAGCGGATCTGGGCATCGGTGTGGAAGTCCACGCCACTCAGCTCCGTGTCCAGTCCCAGAGAAAGGGACATGGGGTCCTTCTGGACGTAGGCATTCAGGAGCCGGTAAGCCTCCAGGCCCTTGCCCAGATTGCCGGCCAGCAGCACATAGGCTCCCACACCCAGAGCCGCCACCAGGACCACGATCAGCACCGGAATCCACCAGCGCTTTTTCTTCTTAGGCTGCTGGGGCAGGGTCACTTTTCCGCTGCGCAGGGCCTCCAGTTCGGCCTCCGCACGGGCCAGCCGCTCCTCTGCGGTCAGTTCTTCTTCCTTTTGCTCCGCAGGTTCCTCGTCTTCTTCCAGAGGCAGCTCCTGCAGGATGGGCTTGCGCTTATGATTCCTGTGGACCAGCACCAGGATGGTGATAATGACCGCCGCCAAAGCCATAACGGCCAGCAGCCAAATCCACCACACGGCAAAAGTCGTGACTACCGCCAGATGGACGGTACTGCCCGTCACCGGGAACACCAGGTAGCTTCCAATGGTGTCGTAATCCGCCCGGGCCCATCCACCGTTGTCCTCCACATAGAGCCGGAGGTTACTGGTTTTCCCGGAGGGAGCCAGGTAACGGAGGGTATGCTCGCTGCGGCCGTCGTCGGTGAAGGTGATCTTCCACTGCTCCACCACTTCACGGTCAATGACCATGGCCGGGAAGCCGCCCTTGGAGAAATAATCCGCCAGGTCTTCCGTAGTCATCTCCGTGGCCGTCACCGCTTCCGGGGCGGCGGTCATGGCACTATTTTCGTCGTAATCCCCTTCCAGCAGGAACACGCTGCGGCCGTTTTCCCGGGTCTCCTGAGAGGCCAGGCCCGGCACATAGGGGGTGTACACGGCGGTAACGACTGTATCAAAATGCAGGTCCGTCAGGTCCTCCCGGTCCCAGCGGGCGTAATAGCCATCCTTTGCCGGGATTTTGGGGAAGATGTCGGATCCGAAAGAGGCCCCGTAGGAGAAGGAATCCGTGAACAACGTCACGTCATCCGCCACAAAGGTCAGCGTAAAAGACTGCATGGCCTGGGGCAGGCCCGTGACCTGGGAAAGCTGAGTATAGGTCATAGGCTCCGCTTCCCCGGCGATACTCTGACGGTTAATACCGGCCAGGGTATCTGAAACGAAGTAGTTTCCTGCGAAAGTTCCTTTCTCGGAGCCGGAAACGGCACCCTGATACTGCCCCCCCTCGGGAATCTCCACCATGGAATAGCAGCCCGTAACTGTGGAAGAACTGCCGCTGACAGTTTCCTCCACGCCGGAGCCCACAATGCCGCCCACATACTTTCCGCCCTTCAGGGTAGCCTTGGCGTAGGAATCCCGGACGGTAGCTGCGGTCAGGCCCGCAATGCCGCCCACATAGTCACCGCCTTCGCTTTCCACACTGCCGAAGCCCCTGCAGCCGGTCAGAAAGCCCAGATCCATCCGGCCCACGATGCCGCCCACATAGCTGCGCTTTCCGGTAATTACGCCGTCATTTTCACAAAGCTGGATCACGGCCTTGTATTCATACTGCCGCCGGTACTCGCCGCTCAGGTCTCCGGACACGTCGTCCTCCGGGTCAGCGGTGTACTCCTGGCCCATGGACCCGGCCACGCCGCCGGCGTTGATATTGCCGGAAACGGCCCCGCGGTTGGTGCAGTAGGAAACTTTGCCCAAAGTAATGGCATCAATGTCCAGTGCGGAGGCGTCGGTGACGATATCCCCATTCTCCACCTGGTCCATAGCCTCAAAGAGGGTGTCGGACAGTTCGGAGAACTTGGCGTTGATCTGCCGCACGTCCTCGGCCAGGGTCCCCACAGTCCCCGCCACGGCGCTGTTCAGCAGGGCAATTTGTCCGCTGATGCCGTTTACGGCGGAGCTGAGGCCCCCCAGGTCCGGGGAAGCCACGATGCTGGTGCTGGCATCGATGGTGCCGCTGCCTTCGCCGGTGTGGTCAAGGTCCACACTGCCGCGAACGCTGACGCTGGTGCCGCCCTCCGGGGTGGGGTTCACGTCCACTTGGGGATTGCCGCCGACGGTGGTATCGGAGGAGGTATTGCCGGAGCCGTTGATATTGGTATTCACGTCGGCATTGACCTTCACCTTTCCGGCCTCGTCCACGGCAGTATCCACATAGCCGGACAGGCTGTTCAACCGGGAGGACACGCCCCCTGCGCCGCCCTCGGCATCGTCGGACGCCTGGTCGATGAGCTTGGAAAGCTCGTCCAGTTGCCGCTGCAGCTTGCTGCGGGTGCTTTCGGACAGGGCCACCTGCACATAAGGCTCCATCTGGCCCACGATGCCGCCCACGTCCTTCCGGCCGCAGACGCTGCCCTCGTTGGAGCTGTTCTTCACGGCACCGCTGCTGCGGCCTACCACGCCGCCTACGTTATAGCCGATGTGCTGATGGCCGATGGCCCCGTAGTTCACGCAGTTGTCCACCGTGCCGGAGGAATATCCCGCCACGCCGCCGGTATCGGTGGCCACATTGGCCGTGTCGATCTGGGACAGCATAGAAAGGTCCAGAGAGAAATTCAGAGAAAGCTCGTCCAGATTCATGCCCGGGTCCGTGCTTTCGATATTCACATACATTTTATTCCGGGAATCCTGCACCAGTCCCAAATTGCAGCCCACCAGACCGCCGGTGCTGTTGGTGCCGAACACCGCCCCGGAAGCAGTGGCATTTTTCACGCTCCCCAGGTTCCGGCCCACCAGGCCACCCACGTTCCGCTTGCCGGAGACCGTACCGGTGAAGGTGCAGTTCTCCACGGTGCCTGCATTGACACCGGCCAAGCCGCCCACGTCGGTCTTTTCTCCGTCGGGGCAGACGCTGCCCTCCAGATTCAGGTTCCGGACCACCGCACCGGTCTGCAGCCGGGCGAACAAGCCCGCCGGGGCCACGGTGTCGATCATTTCCAGGCCGGTAATGGTGTGGCCGTCACCCTCAAAGGTCCCGCCGAAGGTGGAAATGGGGGTGAAGCCCGTATTGGCCAGGGAAATGTCCGCCGTCAGGCACACGGTCTTGCCCCGGGACCAGGAATCCAGGGTGCAGCTTTCGGCAAATTCCAGAAATTCCTCCGCCGAGGAAATGGTGAGCGTCCCCTCCTCTGCCCGGACTGCCGGAACAGCGGCAAAGAGCATCACCAGCGCCAGCACAAGGGCGCTCAAGCGGAACCAACACTTATTCATCATCTTCGTCACCCTCCTCGTCGTTTTCCACAGAGCCGGAGATCAGGTTCAGGTCAATGTCGCCCTCCACAGTACCCCGGACAATACCCCGGATGGTACCGTTGACCTTGCCCCGGACCAAACCGTTGACGGCGATCTTGCCGTGGCCGGTTTTCCGCTCGCCAACACCCACACCGGGCACGGAGAAGGATGTCCGTTCCACCACGCCGCTGCCGATGAGCAAAATCTGAGGCAGCACGAACATAACCAGAATGATGGAAATGACCGTGCCTCGGCCCAGGCTCTCGCCGATGCCCGCAATGACCGGTTCAGAGGTCATGCTGCCGATCAGGAAGCCGCTGACAGACATGATGGCGCCGGAGGTGATGATGGTGGGGAATGCGAAGTTCATGGTCTCGGTAATGGCGCTGCGGTGATCCATCTTGGTTTTCAGTTCCTGATAGCGGCTGGCAATGACGATGGCATAGTCGATGTTTGCGCCCATTTGAATGGAGCTGACAATCAGGTAGGCCAGATAGAACAGGTATTTGCCCGTAATGGTCGGGAAGGAGAAGTTGATCCAGATAGCACCCTGGATGACCAGGATCAACAGAATCGGCATACCGGCGGACTTGAAGGTGAACAGAAGCACCACCAGCACGATGAGCACACTCAGGATGCTGACCACGGTGTTATCCACGGCGAAGGACTTCTCGAAGTCGTATTCGCTGGTGGAGTTGCCGGCAATGTACACGTCCCCATCGGGATAATAGCTTCTGGCAATGTCCAGCAGGGTGTCCGTAAAGGCGTAAGTCTCGTCGCCGCTGACCGGCAGGGTCAGATAGATCAGCATCCGGCTAAAATCCGTGCCCTGCAGCTGATTCTTGGCGCTGAGCATCTGAGTCTGGGCATCCTTCAGGGTCTGGGTCTGGTCCTCGCTGAGGGAGACAATGCCCGAATCGATCTGGTCGCAGACGTAGAGCATCATGTCAATGAGTGGCACCTGGTAAGTAGAGAGCTTTCCGGCCAGCTGACCGTAGTCCTCCTGATTGGCAGCGTAGGCAGCGTAGACCACCTCGGCCACCTCATAATCCAGTCCCGCCAGCTCCGCAAACTGCCGGGGGGTCAGCTTGTCGGCCAGCATATAGCCGTCCATGGCTTCGATGTTGGTCAGGCCCATGGTGTAGTCCACTTCCTCGTGGCTCTCAATTTCGGCAAGCATTTCCCGTTCCTTGTCGAAATTTCCCGCCGGGACCACCAGGGCAACCATATTAGAAGAACCGAAGTTGTCCTCGATCATCTGCTCGGCGATCTGGGTGTCATTGAGCTTCGGGGTGGACAGAATGCTGTAACCGTAGGCGTAGGGACACTGAGCGGAAAGCCGGAAGGCAAACACGATCAGCACCACGAACACCACCGGCACCACATGGCGGGTGGCATAGTCAATATGGCCCACGAAGGGGATTTTCGGCACGAAGCTCCGGTGGCCGGTTTTTTCGATAAGCGGGCCAAAGAGCATCAGCAGTCCCGGCATTACCAGGAACGCAGACAGCAGCGCAAAGGCAATGGCCTTGATAAGGCAGATGGCCATATCCGGTCCCAGCTTGAACTGCATGAACAGCATGGCCACCAGGCCGCCCACGGTGGTCAGGCAGCTGGAGCCAATTTCCGGAATTGACTTGGCCAGAGCCGTAATAACAGCCTCCCGGATGGGCAGCAGCCGGTGTTCTTCCTTGAACCGATTGCAGAAAATGATGGCGTAGTCAATGGACAGAGCCAGCTGCAAAATACTGGTCACGGAGTTGGAAACGAAGGAAATTTTGCCCAGCAGGAAATTGGTGCCCTGGTTGATGATCAGGGCCACCACGAAGGTCAAAATCAGCACCGGCACCTCGCCGTAGGTCTCCGAGGTCAGCAGCAGCACCGTTACGATCACCACCGCCACATAGACCATGATCATGTTGATCTCCCGGTCGATAATTTCCGCCTGAGTGTTCCCCAGATCCGTGGACAGATACAGGTCATAGCCCGCCAGGGCCTCTTTTACCGCTTCCAGGGAATCCAGACAAGCGTCATTTTTCTCGTCGTATTCAAAGGTCACAGAGAACAGGGCGGAAAAGTTATTATAGTGGTCGGTGGTCTCGTCATAGTCCACGCTCTGCACGCCCTTAATCTCTTTCAGAGTGTCGTGAAGCCTGGCAGCTTCCTCCTGGGTAATGTTGGCCACCATCACCTGGGCGGTGCCGTAGGTGATAAACTGGTCCTCCATTACATCCAGAGCCTTCTTTGTCTCCGAGGAGTCCGGCAGGTAAGCAGTCAGGTCATTCTCCACCTCCACCCAGTTTCGGGAAAACATGGAGAAAATGATGAGCAGCACCACGATAAGGTAGATGAGGTTCCGCTTATCCACAATAAATGTGGAAAGCTTTTCCATGAAGCTGCCGCCGCTCTCCGGCGTATTGTTTTCCATTGTCAGCGTCCTTCCTTTCTATTGGGCTTCGGCCCTGCTGATTTACAACTCTTTACGCTTCTCATTATAGCGTGCCTGAAAAAAGAATCAAGCGGACAGATGGCTCCCGGTGTGTAAAAATGCGGCAAAACCACGCCTCCACTCTTGACATGAAGGGAACTTCATGTGCTATAATAGGCTCAGATTATTTGAAAAGGAGATTGGTATTATGCCATCCAAGGTTTATTTCACCCGCACCCTGACCCCCGAGAAGGTCGTGGAGCTTTACAGGGCTCTGGGCATCTCCCTGCCCGGCAAGGTCGCCGTGAAGCTGCATTCCGGCGAGGAAGGCAACCAGAATTTCCTGGGTCCGGATTTCTGGAAGCCCATGATGAAAGCCGTTTCCGGCACGGTAGTGGAGTGCAACACCGCCTACGAAGGCTCCCGGAACACCACCAAGAAGCACCTGACTACCCTGGAAAAGCACGGCTGGAGTAAGCAGTTCCGTGTGGACCTGCTGGACGCCCAAGGCCCTGACATGGTGCTGGACATTCCCGACGGCCACAAAATTCACAAGAACTATGTGGGCAAGGACATGGCAAACTATGATTCCATGCTGGTCCTCTCCCACTTCAAGGGCCACCCCATGGGCGGCTTCGGCGGTGCCCTGAAGCAGCTGTCCATCGGCTGTGCCTCCGGCTACGGCAAGGCTTACATCCACGGCGCCGGGGACCCCGCCCAAATTTGGACTGCCGACCATGATTCCTTCCTGGAGTCCATGGCCGACGCTGCATCTTCCGTGGTAAAATATTTCCACGGAAATATGGCCTTCGTGAACGTGATGAAGAACCTGTCTGTGGACTGCGACTGCTGCGCCGTGGCCGAGGACCCCTGCATGGCGGACATCGGCATGATGGCCTCTCTGGACCCCATCGCCATCGACCAGGCCTGCCTGGACATGGTCTATGCCTCCAAGGACCCCGGCCGGGACCATTTGATCGAGCGCATCGAATCCCGCCACGGCGTGCATACCGTGGAAGCCGCCGCCCAGCTGGGCTTCGGCAGCCGGGAATATGAGCTCGTCGAGCTGTAAGTTTCCAAAGCCGTGAAAATCGCACTTTCTTCCGCGCCGGAAGTCTGCTGATGATCCTGCGGCACCACGAGAATATTGGCCGGCTCCTGGCCGGTACGGAATCCCAACTTCACTTCTCTTCCAAAAAAGCATGAAAAACCGGCTGACAGAGCATTTCTGTCAGCCGGTTTTTAGGGTTCGATGACCGTCAGGGCGTTTTCAAGAACATGCACACTGACGGGCTTGGCGATGTAGCCGGTCACGCCCGCCTCCCGGTAACTGCGTCGGTCGGAGGCAAAGCAGATATTTGGCAATGCCCTTTCCTGGCAAGAAAAGGAGCCCTACCGCAAAACATCCTCGGCAGTGACCCCGTGTTTTCTCACAACTGGCTTCCATTTTACAGGCCCTATCGCTTGGCGTCACGGTCTTTGGACTGCTTTGCCCGTATTTCTTTGTCCTGGATGGCACGATTACAACGCTGCGCCCGGCGTTTTTCAATACGAAACCGGAAGATCATTCCGCATTTACGGCAGATGCACCGTTTTCGCAGTGCTCCCGGAGCATTTCCCGTTCCACAAAGAGCACATAGAACAATCTGCCATAATAGCGGCTCTCCATGATCCGCCCGTGGTCCAGGATCTCCCGATAAGTCCCGTCCTTCCGAGCAAAATGGAAGGTCACATAGTCGTTGCTGCCGTCCGCCTGAGAGTCAATCTGCCGCCAGATGCTCTCCTCCACCTGGTCGTACTCGTCGGGACGGACCAGATTCCGGAAGCTATGATTGCAGAAGCTCAGGAAATCCGTCAGATCCCGGCATCCGGCAAACCGGATCAGCTCCTGGTTGGCAAAGAGGATATGGTCATCGGTTTTATCCGCTTTGTAAATGAGGAACGCACCCGGCAGGTTTTCGGAAATGTCGTTCAGCACGAAGCCCAGCTGCGTGCGCTCTTTCTTTCCGCAGATCTGGTCGTCATAGGCCAGACAGCCCCCCTTTCCACCCATCTTCACCTCATAGAGCGCCATATCCGCCCGACTCAGCAGCGCCGAAACGCTGGACGCCTGCCGGGGATATTCCGCATAGCCCAAGGAAATCGAAAAATTCCGGGCCCGGCCTTCTGCGCAGAAGGTCCGCTGCCGGGCAGCAAAGCTGCGAATCCGCTCATCCGAAGCGGCAATGGTAGTATTCATCAGCAGAACACAGAACTCGTCGCCGCCGTTCCAGCCGCCTGTAGGCATTACCTCATAGCTGACGGCGTTCATTTCCGCCATGGTATAGGCCTTCTCCCGTTCAGAGCGGGCATCCGATGCCAGTACCAGCAGCAGGGCAACACCCGTCAGAAGTACCGGCACCGGCAGCAACATTCCCCATGGAAACCTTTTTTCATCATCCGATCCCCCTGAGATCGTTTGCACGCATAAAAGCGTTTGGAATTTACGTCATATTATATCAGGTGAATGGTCATCTGTAAAACACTGGGAGTGAATTTTTGTTCGCTGTACAGCGAATTCTATCAGATCTTGTTCACACCCTACCAGAAGTGAACCCCATTTCATGCAAAAAGCCGGGCATTTGCCCGACTTTTCGTCTGATCTCGGATTCTTAAAGAGGATTTTCCTCCACGCAAAAAATGGGGATTCTTGGCTCACTTCCGGTACAGCCGGTTCAGCAGGATGTAGAGCAGGACCAGCAGTGCAATAGCCCCCAGCAGAATGGCGTACATTCCCGGTACGGTAATTTTCGTCCCAAAGGCGTAGATATTGCAGTCCACGCTGTCCCGGATGGCGTCGATGACCGCCGCCGGGATTCCTTCGGCTTCCATGGCCCTGAAAGGACCGTTCATAGCGTGGTTCCGCATGAGGGCCGTGCCATAGGTCCCGGGCAGCAGGGCCACCGCATTCTGCAGGCCCTTGGAAAAGGAGGAGATGGGCATATAGGCGCCGCAGATGAAGCCGTAGCCGGAGCTGACGATGGTCCCCACGCCGGAGGCCTGGCCCTGGGTGGACATGGGGAACAGGATGCAGGAGGACAGGGCCGTGCCGAACAGCACCAGCAGAATGACGTCCAGCAGCACCGCTGCCACGTCCGCAAAACGTAGGCACCAGCCCGTAATGGCCAGATAGACAAAGCATACCCCCAGCGCCGTCAGGCAGACGATGAGCGTTGAAATCAGTGTTGCGAAATAATAGCCCAGAGCCAAGGTAGATGCCTTCACCGGCGTGACGGTCAGGTCCCGGCGGGCGCCGGTGACTTTATCCTGAACCATCACCAGGTTGGAGCAGAAGGCCACGGTGACGCAGCTTACCGCCAGCATGGAGGAGAAAAGCTGCCCACCCACGCATCCGGCGAGGATTTTGTCGGAGATTTGAATACCGGCGGCGGTGAAAGTCTGCCGGAAGCTGTCCTCATAGACCTTTCGCAGGAACGTGCCGTAAAGCACCAGCAGAATCATCGGCGTGATGAGGGACGTAAGGAACAGGCCCTTGTCCTGAAAATAAATTTTTGCGTTGCGCTTGACCAATACCGACAGTGTTTTCATTGTTCCTCCCCCAGCTTTCTCCCGGTGACGGCCAGGAAGATATCGTCCATTTTGCCCTTGGTGACTTCAAAATCCCGGAATAATGCCGGGTTTTCCCGGATCAGCTGCGCCGCCTCCGCCGGATTTGCAACACTCACCCGGAAGCCGTCCCGGACCGGTGTATAGGGCCGGCCCAAAGCCCGGACCGCTTCCTCGTCCGCGCCATACAGGGTCACATAGTCCTTGGTGTAAGTATCTTTCAGCTTCAGGGGCGTCCCCTCGGCAGCAATCTGGCCGTGGTCCAAAATGACCACATAATCCGCATCCGCCGCTTCCTCCATGTAATGGGTGGTCAGGAATACCGTCAGGCCCTCTTTTGCCCGCAGTTCCCCGATCACCTGCCAGAGCAAGCTCCGGGTCTGGGGATCCAGGCCGGTGGTGGGCTCGTCCAGAATCAGGATTTTGGGATGATGGAGCAGCGCCCGTGCAATGTCGATGCGCCGCCGCTGGCCCCCGGACAGTTTGCCCACAGGCCGTTTCAGCAGATTTTCAAAATCCAGCAGCCCGCTCAGTTCCGCCAGCCGATTTTTGAAATCTTCGCCCAGGATGCCATACAGGGCCGCCCGGCTCTCCAGATTGTCCCGGACCGTCAGAGACTTATCCAGCACGGAATTCTGGAACACCACCCCCAACTGCCGCTTTACGCTGTCCGGCTCCCCGTCCTGGTCCACCCCGCAGATGGCCACACTGCCGGAATCTTTCGCCAGCTGGCCGCAGAGAATGTGGATGGTGGTGGATTTTCCCGCACCGTTGACCCCCAGGAACGCAAACAATTCCCCTTTCTTCACCCGGAAGGACAGGTCCCGGACGGCCTGCACGTCCCCAAAGGACTTACAAAGATGGCCAATTTCGATAACATCCTTCATGTTTCTTCCTCCTTTTTCCGATAATGAGCAATGAGGCCCCAATAAGCGTCGGAAAGCACTTTGCTGACAAATTCCTCGTCCCAGTTCAGGTAGCCTGTGGCGATCATGGTAGCGATGCCGTGGACGTACACCCACATTTCCAGGTGGAACCGGTAGGCTTTCTCCTCCGAAATGCCCAAATTTTTCCGAATCAGGGCAATGAGCGGAGCGATGCTCTCCCGGTCCTCGGTAATAACCTCTCCACTGCGGTCCCGCATGAAAAGCAGCTTGAAAAGCTCCCGCTCCTGCCGGGCAAAACGGATGTAGGCCATGCCGCTGGCCTTGTAGGGGGGATATTTTCCGGCGGTCATGTCCTCCCGGAGAAAGTCGTTATATTCCCCCTCCGCCGCGGCGATAACCGCCCTCTGAACAGCCTCCATATTCTCAAATTGTCCAAAAACCGGCTTGGAACTGGTGCCCAGCCTCTCCCCCAGCCCACGGGCCGTCACGGCGGCAATGCCCTTCTCCCGGGTCAGGTCCAGGGCCGCTGAGAGAATTTCTTCCCGTGTGAATCGATTTTTCCGGGGCAAGTTCACCGACCTCCTTTTTGGAAAACATACGTTGCGCTACGCTTGTAGCTTTATTATAGGTGCTTCAATCTCATTTGTCAAGAAAAATTCCCGCCGGGTTCGAAAATGCCGAACTCAGCGGGAAGATGTGCTTTTTTGACAGTTCCGCTTTGGCGCAGCGGAGGGCGCTGGCGATGACCACGTCCATGTCGTCATACTTGTATTCGCCCAGGCGGCCGCCGAACAGGGTCTTGGTCTCTTTGTCCGCCAAGGTACGGTATTTCCGGTAAAGTTCCCCGTTTTTCTCGTCGTTGATGGGGTAATAAGGCTCCTCTCCCGGCTTCCATCCGGCACTGTATTCCCGGGAAATAACGGTCTTTTCCTGATCTCCAAACACGAAATGCTTATGCTCAATGATGCGGGTCCAGGGGGTCTCCCGGTCCGTGTAGTTCACCACGGCGTTGCCCTGATAGTTGGGCATATCCAGCACTTCCGTCTCGAAGCGGACCATCCGATATTCCAGCTGGCCATAGCAATAGTCAAAATACTGGTCGATGGGGCCGGTGTAAACGACTTTTCTCGCCATTCCGTCCCAAAGGTCCTTTTCCGCCAGAGAATCCACGTTCAATTTTACTTTCACCCCGTCCAGCATTTTCTCCACCAGGGCCGTATGGCCTTCTATAGGGATGCCTTGAAACCGGGCATTGAAGTAATGATTGTCAAACGTGAATCGTACCGGCAGACGGCGGATGATAAAGGCCGGCAGTTCCGTGCAGGGGCGGCCCCACTGCTTTTCCGTATAGCCCTTCACCAGTTTTTCGTAAATATGCAGAAACATATTTTTCCCATTTTACTTGTCTTTTTGTTGGTGATTCCAGCCATCTTGCTCCTCTGGGGCTTTGCCCTTCCCGCCCAGTACGGCGAAACATTTCTGGGGGAACTGAGCGCCCAGGTGGACCGGCTTTCAGAAAGCCGGGGCCAGCGTATCATTCTCGTGGGCGGCAGCAGCGTGCCCTTTTCCCTCCGCTGCGATTTGCTGGAAGCGGCCCTGCCGGGCTATACCGTCATTGACTTTGGTCTTTACGCCGACATTGGTACGGCCGTCATGCTGGAGCTGCTGGAGCCGGAGCTGCGGTCCGGCGATTTGGTCATCATCGCCCCGCAGAACGCCCTGAACAACAACTGGTCGGCGGACAGCCTGTGGCAGGGACTGGACGGCCGGTTTGACCTGCTTCGGCGGCTGTCCCCGGACCGGCTGGAAAAGCTGCTGGCGGCGTTCCCGGGCTTTGCGGGAAAAATTCCGTTATTTCCTACATGGTTCCCCGGTTTCCATGGACATTTATGCCCGATCTTCCTTCAATGACTACTGCGATATAGATTCCCCCCTGCGCGCCACCAACACCATGCCCGGCTGCTTCGACCCCACCCAGCCCATTTCCTTTGCCCCGGAGGTGCTGGACAAGGCGTTTGTGTCCACCCTGAACGATTTCGCCGCAAAAGCGGCAGAACGGGGGGTCAAGGTCTATTTCCGCTTTGCGCCCATGAACCGCTCTGCCCTGGACAGCACGGACCCGGACGTTTTTTACGACCATCTCCGCACCCATCTGCACTTCCCCATTCTGGGAGACCCAAACCGGAGCATTCTGGACAGCGGCTGGTTTTTCGACACCAGCTTCCACCTGAACGCCGCCGGGGCGTGTATTTCACCCGTGGCCTGCTGGACGATCTAAAAATCCTTCTGGGGGACACTACCCCGAATCTCATCGAATTGCCCGTCATTCCCGCCCCAGCCCCCACGGAAAGCGATGTGGGCAACGACCGGGACACCGCCTGCTTCCGCTATGAAGCCGTTTCCGGCGGCTGGCAGTTGGAGGGCCTTACGGAGGATGGGACAAATCGGCCGGAACTGATCCTGCCGACCATTTATCAGGATCAGCCGGTCCTCTCCATGGCCGAAAATCTTTTTGAAAACAGCACAACTCTGCGCCGGGTCACGATCCAGCCCAATCTTTCCGTCCTGCCCGATGGGCTGTTCCGGGGCTGCACAAATTTGACGGCCCTGGTCCTCACCGGCGGTCCCACGGATGATCTGGTGGGCAACGGCCTGACCGACGGGGCAGACTTCCGCATTTTCGTCCCCACCGAGAGCCTGGACGGCTTTGTCCTCGGCTACCGCTGGCAGAAATACAGCAGCCTGTTCTCGCCCATTGCATGAAAAGCGCCACGGCAGATGCGTTTCCATCTGCCGTGGCATTTTTTCAGATTTTTGGATGGATGCCGCCCTGCCATTTCCGGGGCAGCCGGCCCACCACCGTTTCCCGTGCGGCACAGACCTTGTCCGCCACCCACAAAACGGCGCTCTGCTTGTTTCCGGGCCATTCTCCGCCCAGAGGGAACATGTGGGAGGCGATCATGTTCTCCTCCGTGGAATTCAGGTGAAAATCCCGCTGGGCGTTCCGAAGTGCCGCCGCTGCATGGTGGATGGCGTGAGCAGGCCGGGCAGGATCCTTAATATGCCAGTCGTAAAGAAAATAATCGTGAAGCAGCGCTCCCCGGACCAGAGAGGAAAAATCCCACTTCCCCGGCAGATGTCGTGCAATGGCCACGCACAGCACCGCCACCATGAAGGAATGCTCCAGCACGCTCACGTCCCCGTGCTGAATGAAGCCCCGTTCCCGCTTCATTCCCGGAGATGTCAAAATCCCATGGCCCAACCGGCGGACCGTCCGGGCAGAAATATCTTCCAAATACAAGCACCGTCCTTGACTTTCGGTTTCTTTCTGTATTATAATGACCCGGTATGCGAAAAACAAGCGTATTTTGTGAATTTTTCATTTTCCCAAGGAGGGATTTTCATATGCTCAATCAATTCTCCCGGACCCAGTTGTTGCTGGGTAAGGAGGCCATGGATGCACTCTCCGCCAGCCGGGTGGCCGTGTTCGGCATCGGCGGCGTGGGCGGCTATGTGTGCGAGGCTCTGGTCCGCAGCGGCGTTGGGGCCTTTGACCTTATTGACGACGATAAAATTTGCCTTACCAACCTGAACCGGCAGCTTATCGCCACCCGCTCCACCGTGGGCAAATACAAGGTGGACGTGATGGAGGCACGGATGAAGGACATCAACCCCAATGTGGACATCCGCACCCACAAATGCTTTTTCCTGCCGGAAAATGCCGACGAATTTCCCTTTTCCGAGTATGACTACATTGTGGACGCCGTGGATACCGTGTCCGCCAAGCTGTCCCTGGCTGTGAAAGCCCAGGAGGCCGGGGTCCCCATCATCAGCTCCATGGGTGCCGGGAACAAGCTGGACGCTACTGCTTTCCGGGTGGCGGACATTTACAAGACCAGCATGGACCCCCTGGCCCGGGTCATGCGCCGGGAGTTGAAAAAGCGGGGCGTGAAAAAACTGAAGGTGGTCTACTCCCAGGAGCAGCCCATCCGACCCGTTGAGGATATGTCCATCAGTTGCCGGACCCACTGCATCTGCCCACCGGGGGCCAAGCACAAATGCACCGAGCGCCGGGACATTCCAGGCAGCACCGCCTTTGTTCCTTCGGTGGTGGGTCTCATCATCGCCGGGGAGATTGTCCGGGACATCAGCGGGAAGTAACGCCATGGACATGACCTTAGAGACTCTGACGGGCCTGGAGCCGGGCAGTTACACCCTGGTGGACCTGCGCCCCGCCCATGACATCGGCTACGGAAAAATCCCCGGTGCTCTGGAAATCCCCGCCGGGGAACTGGAAAAAAAGCTGCCCCGGGATGGCAAGCCGGTGGTCCTGTACTGCGCCTGGGGGCGGCTCAGCCAAGAGCCAGCGGAAAATCTGCGGGACGCCGGGTTCGATGCGTACAGCCTGAAGGGCGGCTACATGGGCTGGCTGAAAGCAGAAATGGCCAAGCAGGACGATTCCCTCTGCGCCCAGGTGGAGGAGAGCCTCCGCAAGCGGTTCCGGAAAAAGATCTGGTGCAACTTCACCAAAGCCATCCGGGAATACGAGCTGGTCCGGCCGGGGGACGTGATCGGCGTGTGCATTTCCGGCGGAAAAGATTCCATGCTCATGGCCAAACTGTTCCAGGAACTGAAAATTCACAACAAATTCCCCTTTGAAGTGAAATTTCTGGTGATGGACCCGGGGTACAGCCCGGAAAATCGCCGGGTCATTGAAGAAAATGCCCGGAAACTCCATGTGCCGGTAAAGATTTTCGAGTCCGACATTTTCGACTCCGTTTCCAACGTGTCTCACTCCCCCTGCTACCTCTGCGCCCGGATGCGCCGGGGCTATCTGTACAGCTTCGCCAAAAGCCTGGGCTGCAATAAGATTGCCCTGGGCCATCACTATGATGATGTCATCGAGACCATCCTCATGGGAATGCTCTACGGCTCCCAAATTCAGACCATGATGCCCAAGCTGCATTCCACCAACTTCCCCGGCATGGAGCTCATCCGGCCCATGTATCTTATCCGGGAGGCGGACATCAAGACCTGGCGGGATGTGAACGGGCTGCATTTCATTCAGTGCGCCTGCAAGTTCACAGATTCCTGCACCACCTGCGGCAACGAGGAAAATCGCTCCAAACGAGCGGAAATCAAGCAACTCATCCAGACCTTGAAAGTGAAAAATCCGGAGGTGGAGGCCCACATTTTCCGCAGCGCGGAAAATGTCAACGTGGATACGGTCATTGCCTATAAGAAGCACGGGAAGAAAATCTCGTTCCTGGAGGAGTACGACCATGCCGAGCCAGCGGAAGGAAACGGAAGCCCTCTCCCGGCTTCCGGAGGAAATACAGGAAAGCCTGGACTACCCGGAAACGAATTGGCTAAGCACTGCGGAAATCTACCGGCAGCTGGGATCGAAAAAAGCTGAATAAAACGCAAGGCCGCCGCAGGAAATGGCTTCCCGCGGCGGCTGTTCTTATTTTTTCTTTTCTTCCAACATGGCGAACAGGCTCCGCAGGCGGATGGTCACGGCGCCCATGTTGGAAATTTCGTCGATTTTGATTTGCGTGTAATCCTGTCCGGCGGATTCCAGAATGGAGCGGACCTCGTCGGTAGTAATGGCGTCCAATCCACATCCGAAGGACACCAACTGCACCAGATGCAGACCTTCCTCCGGATGCTCGGCAATGTACTTGGCAGCAGCATACATCCGGGCGTGATAGGTCCACTGGTTGCGAACCTTTGTTGGGAATTTTTCCACGCTGCGGCTCAGGGAATCCTCCGTAATGACCACAGCCCCCAGGTCGCAGATGAGCTTGCTGATGCCGTGGTTCACTTCCGGGTCCACATGGTAGGGCCGCCCCGCCAGAACGATAATAGGCTTGCCTTTCTCCGCCGCCTTTTCCCGGAACTCCTCGCCCTTTTCCTCCACATCCTTCCGATACCGGACCAGGGCGTCATAGGCCAATTCTGTAGCCACGGCAATGCTGGTCTTGGAGAATTTCGGGAAATAATTCCGCAAAATCTCCGTAATGCGCTTCTCGAAAATCACCGGATTAGCCAGACTCACGAAGTCACAGATAAAGGGCACTTCCTTCAGTCTCGGCACGTTCAGCTTCAACACCTGGGGATAGTAGGCCACCACGGGACAGTTGAAATGATTGACCCCCAGGCCCTCCTCCACATTGTAGCTCATGTCCGGGTAAAAAATAGCGTCCACCTTCTGGTCCAGCAACCACTCGATGTGGCCGTGCATCAACTTGGCGGGGTAGCAAGCAGTGTCCGAAGGAATGGTATGCTGTCCGGAAGCGTACAGCCCCCGGCTGGAATCCGGGGACACCACCACATTGAAGTCCAGTGTCTGGAAGAAGGTGTACCAGAAGGGCAGCAATTCATAGAAATTCAGCCCCATGGGAATGCCAATGGTCTTTTTGTTGGGGTCCCGGTAGTTGTGCCGGTATTTTTGCAGCAGGCTGCGCTTGTACTCATACAGGTCGTAATGCTCCAACGTATGTTCCTGCTTCAAGGGCCTGGAACAACGGTTGCCAGCAATATACCGCCGACCGCCGGAGAAGGTGTTCACCGTCAGGGAGCAGTGGTTCTGGCAGCCGCCGCAGGTCAGCTGATGGACCGTATGCTCAAATTTTTCCAGGCCCTGCCGGGTAATGAACGTGCTTTCCTTCCCGGTGTGGTCCCTGGCATACAGGGCCGCCCCGTAAGCACCCATCAGCCCCGCGAACCTGGGACGGATGACGTTGGCCCCGATCTCCTGCTCAAAGGCCCGGAGCACGCAGTCGTTCAGGAATGTGCCGCCCTGGACCACGATGTTTTTGCCCAGGGACTTGGCGTCTGCGCAGCGAATGACTTTGTACAGAGCGTTTTTCACCACACTGATGGACAGTCCCGCCGCAATATTTTCCACACTGGCCCCGTCCTTCTGGGCCTGCTTCACGGAGCTGTTCATGAACACCGTGCAGCGGCTGCCCAGGTCCACCGGCGCATCCGCAAAGAGGCCCAGCCTGGCGAATTCCTCACTGGTATAGCCCAGAGCCTGGGCAAAGGTCTGCAAAAAGGACCCGCAGCCGGAGGAGCAGGCTTCATTCAGGTACAAGCTGTCGATGAGGCCGTTTTTGACCTGGAAGCACTTGATATCCTGGCCGCCAATGTCGATGATGAAATCCACGTCCGGGTGAAATTTCTTTGCCGCCGTATAGTGGGCCACCGTCTCCACGATGCCGTGATCTGCCGAAAAGGCGCTTTTCAGCAGGGCTTCCCCGTAACCCGTGACGGCGCTCCCGGCGATGGTCAGGTTGGGATTGTCGGCGTACAGCTTCGTGAGATATTCCCGGATGAGGCCCACCGGGTCCCCATGATTGGGGCAGTAGAAGGGCCGGAACACGTTTCCGTTTTCATCGCAAAGCAAGGCTTTTACCGTGGTGGAACCGGCGTCAATGCCCAAATACATGGTCTTTTTTGGCTCGGTCAGTTCGGCAATGCCCTCGGAGGCAGCTTTGTGCCGTGCGGCAAATTCCTCATACTCCGCCTTGGACCGGAACAGAGGCCGGGTCTTTCGGTAGTCCCCGGTAGCGACGTTCCGCTCCGCTTCGACAAGTTCTCCCAGGTCCGATTCCTTGCCCACCCCTGCAAAGCAGGCCCCCAAAGCCACATAGTAAAGGGAGTTTTCCGGGCAAATGCCTGTTGTTTTCAGGACCTCATCAAAGCTTTTCCGCAGCTCCGTCAGGAAACTCAGCGGTCCGCCCAGATAGAGAATCTTTCCCGTAATTTCCCGGCCCTGGGCCAGGCCCGCAATGGTCTGGTTCACCACGGCCCGGAAAATTCCGGCGGACACATCCTCCCGTCTTGCCCCCTGATTCAGCAGTGGCTGCACGTCGGATTTTGCGAACACGCCGCACCGGGAGGCGATGGACAGCACCGTCTCGTGTCCGGCGGCCAGGTCGTTCATCTCCTCCGGCGTTACCTGCATCAAGGAGGCCATCTGGTCAATAAATGCCCCGGTGCCGCCGGCGCAGGTGCCGTTCATCCGCATTTCAAAGCCGCCGGTCAGGAACAGAATTTTCGCATCCTCGCCGCCCAGCTCAATGACCGCATCGGTATCCGGGTAATACCTCCCCACCGCCAGCCGCTCGGCATAGACCTCCTGGACAAAGGGCAGGCCCAGCTTCTCCGCCAAGCCCATGCCTGCCGAGCCGGACACGGTGACGGCCATGTTCTCCCCGGGGAACCGGTCCTGCAGATCACCCAGGATTTTCCGGAACACCTCGCCGATCTTGGAAGCGTGGCGCAGGTAATCCTGTGCCAGGATTTGGTCCTGCTCATCCAGCAGCACATATTTCATTGTGGTCGAGCCCACATCCAGACCCAGACGTTTCATTGCAGTCCCTCCTTTGCCATAGCCAGCATCAGCTTGATTCGATTCTCCTGGTTGACCTTGGACGCACCGGCGTCATAGTCCACCGGGAAAATATTGGCCTGGGGGTACAGTTCCCGCAGCCGTCGGATGGTTCCCTTGCCCACAATATGGTTGGGCAGGCAGCCGAAGGGCTGGGTGCAGATGATGTTGCTGTACCCCTTTTCGATGAGTTCCGCCGCCTCGCCGGGCAACAGCCAGCCCTCGCCCATTTTCACGCCCCGGTCGATGACCCGGTCCGCCAGTTTCTTCACCTTCTCGAAGGACACGGGGGCTGCAAACTCCGGGTAGGGCTTCAATGCGTCAATAAGCCAGCCCTCCCAACCTTCGGCGATTTTTTCCAGCCGTCTTCCGGCAAAATGCTTCAGACTGCTTCCGCCATAGTAGCGATAGTCCGTGTCCATGTTGGCAAAGCAGTACTGGAAAAAACCCAGAACACCGGGGACCATGTACTCGCAGCCCTGGGAAAGCAGGAACTTTTCCAGACCATTATTGCCGAAAGAGGAGTATTTTACATAGATTTCTCCGACAATGCCCACTTTCACCGTGTCCCGCTTCACTTTCGGGATGTCATGGAAGTCTTTGGCCATGGCGGCCAGATTCTTCTTCATAGTTCCGGCGCTGAGGCCCTCCTTCCGGCGGAACTGGTCCGTCAGGCTGGCGATCCATTTTTCCACTACCCGCCTGGTGTCCCCTTCGTTCTGCTCGTAGGGCAGGCACTGATTTTTCAGAAGCAAGAGCATATCCCCGTAAATCAGGCTCCGGATACCCGTGGCCATCATGCCGGGGGTGATCTTGAAGCCGCTGTAATGCTCGTAGCCGCCGAAACTCAGGGAGATCACCGGCACATATTCCATGTCCATCTTTTCCAGAGCCTTCCGCAGCAGCCACAGATAGTTGGAGGCCCGGCAGCCACCGCCGGTCTGGAATTGGATAAGAGCGCATTTGTGGGGGTCAAAATCCCCGCAGGTCAGGGCATGAAGCTGCTGGCCCAGCATACAGATGGCCGGGTAGCAAACGTCATTGTGCAGGTACTTGAGGCCGGTGTTAATGACCGCCTGGCCCTCATACTTGGCGATGACTACATTGTAGCCATACAGGCGGAACACAGCCTCCAGAAGCTTCATGTGTGTGGGGAAAATATCCGGAGCAATGATGGTGTACTCCGCTTTCATTTCTTTTGTAAAATCGACAAACATGGTATCTCTCCTAGAAGAAAATCGGCACCCCCCGCAGCCTTTTTCCGGCCTTGGGGGGAGTGTATTATTTCATTTCGGGCAGGGCGGAACGGAGAATTTCCTCTACTTTCACTCCAAGCTCCCGGTCGTTGGCGTGGGCAACCGTGTCGGCATTCAGCACTGCCGCCACCCGGAAGCGCACATAGCTCCTGCGGAAGGGGTAGTTCTTGTGAATTTTTTCCGAGCCATCCAGCGCGATCACCGCAATGGGCGCCCCGGCCCGTTTGGCGATCTTGAAAACGCCGGTATGGAAGGGCAGCAGAACGCCCCCCTTGCTGCGGGTCCCCTCCGGGTAAACGCCCATGGAGATGCCGCTTTTCAGAATGTCCGCCGCCTGATAAATGGATCCGATGGCCTTCCGGGGGTCGCTGCGGTCAATGGACAGGCAGGAGCACCGGCGGATGAGCCGACCCATAATGGGAATATGGAAATTCCCCTCTTTCGACACAAACCCCAACGGCCGGTCCTTCAGCACATACCAGGCCAGAATGGGGTCAAAGTTGCTCCGGTGGTTGCCCACATAGAGAATGGGTGTGTCCTTGGGCAGCAATTCCAGCCCGGAAATATCCAGCTTTATCCGCATGACGGGAATGGCCAGGTTGATCCAGGTCTGAAACAGACGGCGATAAAACCGATTCTCCGAGCAGGGCTCTTCCGAGCCCACCAGCGCCGCCGCAATGGTGCTGACCAACAAAAACAGGACAATGGCTGCGCCCAGACAGCACAGCAAAAATCCCCGGATCTTCATTCAGTCCTCCGCACGCTGATTGCGGATAATCTTCACGCTGGTCAATACGGTGCTGACGTTCAGCACGGCATCCAGGATCAGAGCTACGCCCATAAAGCGCATCATCATGTCCTGGCTCTCGCTGGGCCGGAAAATGAGCAGCACACCAAACAGAGCCGTTACGATGGCGCTGGCCAGAATCAGCCACCATAGCTGGATGCCGAAGGGCCGGGCCTCCACGGCAATCTGGATCTTCAGCAGGCCGTCCATCAGAATCAGAATGCCCAGCACCGTGGCAAAGGAAGCCAACACCTCCTGGGTCCGAATCAGCAGGCTTACGCCGATGGCCAGCATCAGGATGCCGGAGGCCAGGTCATTTTCAAAGGCCAGCCGGAACAGGTCCTTGGAAAAATAGCCCACCAACTTGATAATGCCGAACAGAATAAGGCTGATGCCACAGGCAACGCCGATGGCCTGCAGGCTGGAATTTGGATTCAGCAAAAGCTGAATCCCGAAGCCGCACAGGGCGACGGAAACGGCCAGATAGCCGATTTTTGCGATTTTCATGGGTGCGACATTACGCATATCGATCTCTCCTTTTCGGGGGACTCCCCGTTATGCTTCCTAAGTATAACGCAATTTTCCCTCCGGGAAAACGGTCATTTTTCCGAATCTGTTACAAAAATGAAGAAAACGGACGAATCCGCCCGCTTTCTTAAAGACAAATCAGTTTTCCGCCCGCCTGCTCCACCAATCTCCGGCAGCCCTCCAGAGTTGCCGCCTCCGTGAGCCGGTCCGGGGCATGGGCATCCACGCCAATCAGGAACGGATTGCCGTTGCCCGCCGCCATGCGGAGAAATTCTGCGTTGGGATAGTGCCGTCCCTCCCGGAAGCCGTTTCCGTTGACCTCCACGGGAAGTTTTTTTGCTTTCAGAATGTCCAGAATCTTCTGCATCCCCGCCCGGTAATAAGCGGCATCCCCGCCGAAGCGGAACAGGTCCGTGTGGGCCTGATAGAGGAACAGCCCCGTGTCCAGAGCATCGGAGACCGCCTGTACATATTCATCCACATACTCTCGGTCCGTTTGAAGGTCCGCCACGTAGGGCGTCAGTCCCTCCTCCCCGAAATAATGCTGGCCCAGGATCATATAGTCAATGGGGAATTCCCGGTAAAAATCCACAGTCTCTTGGAAAAACCGGGGCATATACTCCACTTCCAGGCCGATATAGAGTTCGATCTCTCCCCGGAATTCCGAGCGAAGGTCTTCCAGGGAAGCTACATACCCCTCCAATTCCTCCGGAGCCATGCGCATGTGGGACTCAAAGCCGTCATGCCGGATGATGGGCCCGTGGTCCGAAAATCCCAGTACCTGATACCCTCCGGCGATGGCCTGCTCCACATATTCCCTGTCCAGGCCGGAGGCATGGTGGCAACGGGTGGTGTGGGTGTGAAAATTTGACTTTTTGTCGGCGAAGTCCCAGATATTCAGACTGCAGAATTCGCTCATAGAACAGCGCCTTCTTCCTCATTGCCGCACCGGGCCAGCATTTCCTCCAACATTCCCTGACGCAGATGGCACATCCGATGGAAGGATTCCAGCACGTCTTCCTTCATGCCCCGCATAAGCCAGTCGGAGATCAGGCCAAAGAACGTGGCCCGATAGAGCGTTATCAGCGTCTCCTTGTCGGCGTGGGACAGACTCCACCCCTCCCCTACGTTGTCCATCAGGGAGCGAACCATGTAATCGCAGGCCTTGAGGAGGTTTTCTTCAAAGAGATTTCGGTCCACGGCCTTATAAATGTGCTGAATAAGCGTCTTATTGTCCAGAAGATACCGCAGAGCAACCTCCAAGCACTCCTCCGTGGAGGAAAACTTTGGGTAGTTGGTCACAAGAATATTCACCTGCTCGGAAATAATCTCATCGATGAGGTCCGGCAGGTCCTGATAATAATAGTAAAAGGACTTGCGGTTGATGCCGCAGTTCTCCACGATGGTCTTGACGCTGATCTGATTCAGGGGTTTTTCCCGCAGCAGTTTCAGAAAAGTGAACTTGATCGCCTGTTTGGTGAAAGTCGCCATGGGTGCGCCGCCTTTCCGCCGAATATACGGTGTCATTATAGCAGAACGGTGTCGAAAATGCAAGGTTTTCGCTGGAGGGGATTTTTGCTTGCAATGGGGGAAACAATGTAGTATAATGAGGGAACATTTGCCGTATATGGCATGAAATTTCTCCGGGAGGTCCTGTAAAAATGACCGGTTTGATCTTGTATTTTGCCGTGAGCCTGCTCATCGGCATTCTGGCCTGTTTCTTCGGGAAAAAGATGTTTTTCCAGGTTTTTGCCGCTGTGGCGTTTCTGGTGGTGTTTGATATTGCCCTGACCCGGGGCGACGGCACCACGCTGACGCTCATCATTGCCGTGCTGCTGGGTGTTGCGGCGGCGTTCCTGTCCAAGTATCTTTATAAGCTCAGCGTGTTTCTGCTGGGGGCATTGGCCGGTGCGGGCATCGGCTCCCTGCTCTCCACGCTTCTCTCCTCTCAGATCGGCTCTTACAGCTGGGCGGTGATTCTGGGCTGCGCCATGCTGCTGGGCTTCTGCGCCCTACGCTGGGGCAAGCTGTTCATCATCGGCTCCACCGCCTACCTTGGCGCCGGTGTCCTGGCTCCCAGAGTGTACTTCCTGGTGCAGCACTTTGCCGACCTGAATGCCTACGCCGGCAGCGACATTGTGGGCACCATGCAAGCCCTCCACGATCATGTGTCCGGCCCCTTTGCTGATGCCAACAGTGAAATTATTTTGACCATCACCATCGTTCTGACCATCTGCGGCTTCCTGTTCCAGCGTTTCTTCGGCTGGAAGGATTAAAAAGCAAAGCGCACAATCTGCGACACCCCCGACCCACCCGGGGGTGTCTTTGCACCATTTCCGTCAGGCATTGTAGGGGCATGCCGTCGCCCCTACACACATCCATCCGATTGCCTACCATCCCTCATCCGGTCCCTTCGGGACCACCTTTCTCCAGGGGAAGGTGATTGACACGGATCGTTTCACCTTTTTGCCTCACATAGCAAAATCGGGATGTCCCTTCCAAGGCATCCCGATTGGTTCATATAAAGAGAAAAAGCACGCTCTTGGCGTGCTTTTTGGAGCGGGTAATGGGAGTCGAACCCACCTATCAACCTTGGGAAGGTCGCATTCTACCGATGAATTATACCCGCATCGTGGGTCTATTATAGCAGACCCGTTTCAAAATAGCAAGTCTTTTTTTGTCGTTTGGCTCAAATTTCTTTGGCAAAGGTCTTCCCGGTCAGCACCGTGGAGCGGATGAAGGAGAACGTCTCCTTTTCCCCCTTTTCCTTCAGCATGGTCAGTAAGAATTCCAACTCCCGGGCAGTCTGGGGGTGCATGAAATGCCGCTCCTTGCTCCGGGAAAAATAGGCCAGTGGCGAAGCGGGGGTATAGTTCTTCCCCTCGTAGGTCATGCAGGCCGCCCGACGGTCCATGACCATCTCGGCCAGATATTTTCTTGGCATGGGTACCGGGGCATACCTTCCCGTTCCGGGGAGGATGTCGGTCCAGTATTCATAGTGATGACGGTTGCGGCCCTTGTGGTGCATCCAGGCTACGCTGTACCCCTCCGCCTCCCGCTGGGCGCTGTTGGGGGAGCGGTTGCCCTGAAAATATTTTGCCCCGCTCCAGAACTCCGTAGGGGAGAATTTGGACAGGTCATGGGTCAGGCCCTGCCAGTAAAGGCCCACCCGAAAGCACCCCTGCCGTACCAGCCGGCGGTGGTGGCAGATGGTCTTCAAATGCTGCCATGGTTTCATTTCCGCATCCCTCCGCAGGGTATTCTAGCAGAAAAACGTTTCAAATGCAATCCTTTCCGGAAATCTTGCGCTTTTTCTTTTTCTATGCTATAATAAAAAACAAAATGGGAGGTGTGGGCTTATGGCAGCCTATGAAGTGGTGCGGGAGATTCAGAATCTCTGCCGGAACAACCAGATGCGGGACGTTTTCTTCGATGAAGTGGAGACCGACGACCCGGAAAGTTATGTGCGGACGATGTTCAAGGCCGAAAAGGCAGAGCTGACCGTTGCCCGCCAGGAAGATGGCAGCGTCACCGTTTTCGCCGCCAGCGACGGCCTGACCCAGAAATTTCTCTTTACCCCCATCGACTAGAAAGGAGATTTTCCGATGGACCAGCAGGAAGAAAAATTTATTCGAATGACCCAGCCCCCAGTGGGCGGGCTCATCCTCAGGCTGGCCGTACCTTGCATCGTCAGTATGCTGGTAACGACATTCTATAATATGGCGGACACCTTCTTCGTGGGAATGCTGAAAAGCAACGCCGCCACCGGCGCCGTTGGCGTGGTGTTCTCCATGATGACCATTATCCAGGCGGTGGGCTTCTTCTTTGGCCACGGCAGCGGCAACTATATATCCCGGCAGCTGGGCAGTAAGAACTATGACGAGGCCTCCAAAATGGCCGCCACGGGCTTTTTCTCCGCTCTGACCGCCGGACTGCTCATCTGCATTCTGGGCCAGATCTTCCTGCGGCCTCTGGCACGGCTCTTAGGCTCCACGGAGACCATTCTTCCCTACACGGAAGCCTATCTGCGGGTCATTCTGATCGGGGCTCCCTGGATGACCGCCTCCCTGGTGCTGAACAATCAGCTGCGCTTCCAGGGCAGCGCCAGCTATGCCATGGTGGGCATCACCGCCGGTGCGGTGCTGAACATTGCTCTGGACCCCATTATGATCTTCCGGATGAATTTGGGTGTGGCCGGTGCAGGCTGGGCCACCATCATCAGCCAGCTGGTCAGCTTCTGCCTGCTGCTGGCCGGATGCCGCAAAGGCTCCAACGTGCACCTGCATATCAGGAACGTCCAATTCAAGGGCTTCTACTACAAGATGATCGTTAAGGGCGGTCTGCCCTCCCTGGCCCGGCAGGGTCTTGGATCTCTGGCCACCATCTGCCTGAATCAGGCCTGCCGGGGCTACGGCGACGCAGTCATTGCCGCCATGGGCGTGGTCCAGCGTATCACCCAGTTCGGCGGCTCGGCCATGATCGGCTTCGGCCAGGGCTTCCAGCCGGTCTGCGGCTTCAACTACGGGGCCAAGCTCTATAAGCGGGTAAAGGACGGCTTCTGGTTCTGCGTGAAGTATTCCTTCCTGTTCCTGGTGGTTGTCAGCGCTCTGGGCTATGTTTTTGCGCCCCAGCTGATTGCCCTGTTCCGGGACGACCCGGAGGTCATTGCCTGCGGCACCACGGCTCTGCGGCTCCAATGCCTGACCTTCCCCCTGCAAAGCTGGCTCATCCCCGCCAACATGATGGAGCAGACCATTGGCCGGACCATCCCGGCCACATTCCTGGCCGCTGCCCGGCAGGGCGTGTTCTTCATCCCGGCAGTTCTGATTTTGCCGCTGATAATGAAGCTGCTCGGCATTCAGGCAGCCCAGTCCGTTGCGGATATTCTGAGTTTTATCAGTGCCGTTCCCATCCAGCTTTATGTGATGAAGACCATGGATCGGGAATCCATTCAAAGAAAGTGAGTTTTTTCTATGTCTCCTATCGTATTTATCATTCTTCTGACCCTTATCACCGGCGTAGGCGGCCTGGCCTTCGGCGGCTTGCTGGCAAGCCTGCTGAAACGGGAGTCCCCGGTGGCCAGCGGCTTGCTGCTGAGCTTCACGGCAGGACTGATGCTGTGCATCGTGGCGTTGGACATGGTGCCGGAATCCGCCGAAGCCGCCCCCTCCATCTGGATCACACCGCTATGCCTGGTGGCCGGGTTCGGCATCACCTACTTCCTGAACTGCTGGATCGATAAGAGCCAGCACCATGAGGACGACCACCACTCCCACCAGTGCGCCTGTGGCCACCACGACCTGCACACAGCGGGCATCGTGCTGGCAGCCGCCGTAGCCCTCCACAATGTCCCTGTGGGCATGGCAGTGGGCACCAGCGTGTCCATTCAGGGCATGGGCTGGGCCAGCATTCTGGCCGCCGTGACCATCGGCCTGCACAACATCCCGGAGGGAATGTCCATCGCCATCCCCCTGCTCCACGATGGCTCCAAGCGGGCCGGAGCCATCGCCATCAGCGCCCTCAGCGGCATTCCCACGGTGCTGGGCGCGCTGCTGGGCTATTTCATCGGCAGCAAGGCCGCTTCGGCTCTGTCCGTGGCCATGGCCCTGGCCGGCGGTGCCATGCTCTATGTGGTGTTCTTCGAGCTACTGCCGGAAAGCTACCGGACCTGGCAGTCCAAATGGACCATTCTGGCCACCGTCGTGGGCTTCGCCACCGGGGTCCTGCTCCTGCTGAGCCACCACGGTTAAACTCGGTACGGTAATACCCGCAGATTTTCAAATCTGCGGGTATTTTTTATTCGCTTCTCAGCGCCACAACCGGGTCCTTCTTGGCGGCGGACCGGGAAGGGATGATACCGGCGATGAGGGTCAGCAACACACTGATGGCCACCAACACCAGCGCAGCCTGCCAGGGAAGATAGGCTCGCAGGCTCTCAATGCCCGTAAAGTGCCGGAGAATAGCGTTGATGGGGATACACAGGCCCCAGGTCACACCCACGCCCAACAGGCCGGACGTGAAGCCGATGATGACCGTCTCGGCATTGAACATACTGGACACATTGGCCTTGGAGGCACCGATGGCCCGGAGGATACCAATCTCCTTGGTGCGCTCCTGAACGGAGATCAGCGTAATGACGCCAATCATAATGGAGGACACCACCAGCGACACCGCCACGAAGGCAATGAGCACATAGGTAATGGCGTTGATGATGGTGGTCACAGAGTGCATCATCAGGCCCACATAGTCCGTGTATCTGATTTGCTCCAGCTCTTCCCGGCCGGAATTGTAGTCTGAAATGGCCTCCTCGATGACATCCTTGTCCTCAAAAGAAGCGGCGTAGAGATTGATGGAGTCGGGAGAATCCAGATTTACATAACCTAACTTCTTCAAATTCTCCTCATAAGTGGAGTCGGAGAACTGCAGGACCTCATCATAATATTCTGCGCACTGCTCCGTGGTGTAATCCGGGGCAGCCGCATCCAGCATGGCCGCCATCTGGCTTGGCTCCAACAGAGCAAGCTGCTGGGCAACCCCGGCGGTATACTGGGCCTTCACCTGCTCGGTGATGAGCTGGGTGACCATGTCGTTGAAATCCTCGTCGGAAAGGCCCGTCAGGTAATCGGAGATCTGCTGGGAATCCATGCCGGTCTGCTCCGCCATAGCCGCCAACAGTTGGGCCTGCAGGTCCTCCCGGCTCTTGCCCTCCATGGCATGGGCCACGCCGTTGTCCAGCACCTCCTGGGGCGGAATGGACGCAATCGCCAGATACACATCAGCCTTGTCCTGCTCGCTCAGATCTTCCAGATACTCCCGGAAGGCCGCTTCCTTTTCCGCATCCGTCAGATTGCCGGTGTTCTCCTGGAAGGGCAGGCCGGTGAATATATCCCGGGTGGGGTCCGCCAGCTGGGCCGCCACCGCATCGGTTTTCTGGCCCTGCTCGATGAGGTACTCCGTCAGCTTGCCGGTATAGCCGATGGTTCCGGTGAGCATGGAGGACACGGCATCGTCGCTGGGCCGGATGATGCCCGTGACCCGCAAGTCCAGGCCGTTGTCGTAAAGATATTTCAGGCCGGTGCTGGTGTTCCGCAGGTCCGTATAAGTGCCGGTGGAAGCGTCATAGGTGTAGCAATCGCCGTTCAGCACCACCCGAAAATCCATATTGCAGATGTCCTCGTAGCTCCACTTTTCCTCGGCGGGTTCTACATGGGTCTTATCAATGGCTGCCTGGGCCAGTTCGTCAATTTCCGCCTTGGGCTTCAGGCCCAGAGCATACAGGGTCATGTCGTCCACTTCCCCGTTCTCGTCCACCACCAGCACCACTTCATCGTACCGGCTGGGCCAGCGGCCATAGACCAGATCGTACTGCTTTTCCAGCAGCGGGCTGATGATGGCCCCGTCGTCGCCGGGGAGCATTTCCTGCCAGACCTTGGCCCCGGAACTCATGGTGGACACGGAGGAGGAAATGCCCAGCTGGCTCTGGACCGAGGACATGGCGGTCATATCCACCCCGAAATACTCGATCATCAGGTCCCGCATGAGGCTCTGTACATCGGAATAGAGAATGGTATCGTCCACGCTTTTGGTGTACACCAGCAGGTCCATGTCATAGGTGTACTGCACACCGCTGACGGCGGTATTCAAGGGGCTGCTCTCCTGGGAGCGCTGCTCCTCCAGATACGTCTTAAAGGCTTTCAGGTCGTTTTTCCTGGACTCCATGGAGCTCAGAGCGTTGACCATATCGTAGACCATGGATTTCTGGTACACTGCGTCCTGTTCATGCTCCCCGGCGGACTGGGCACTGCCCATGAAGGTCATTAAAAAGCTGCTCATGTCCATGCTCTGGGCTTCCAGTGTCAGGGGATAGGAGGACAGGGTGTCCTCCTGCATGGTGTTGATATAGGCAGTGGTCCCCTGGGACACGGCATAAATAAGCGCAATGCCGATGATGCCGATGGACCCGGCGAAGGCCGTCAGGGCCGTGCGACCCTTCTTGGTGAACAGGTTCCGCAGGGACAGGCCGAAGGCCGTCCACGCAGACATGGAGGGCCGCTTGGTCTTGATCATTTTCTGCTCGTCTGCCTCATGAATGCGCTCCCCCACCAGTTCCTCGGCGGTCAGCGGACGTGTATCCCCAGTGACCTCGCCGTCCAGCACCCGGATAATACGACTGGAATACCGTTCGGCAAGCTCCGGATTGTGGGTAACCATGATAACCAGCCGGTCCCGGGCAATTTCATGGAGAATTTCCATGACCTGAACGCTCGTCTCCGTGTCCAGAGCGCCGGTAGGCTCATCGGCCAGGATAATATCCGGGTCATTGACGATGGCCCGGGCGATGGCCACCCGCTGCATCTGTCCGCCGGACATCTGATTGGGCCGTTTTTTCAACTGATTGCCCAGGCCCACTTTTTTCAAGGCCTCCACGGCCCGCTTCCGCCGCTCCTTCCGGGACACGCCGGAGAGGGTCAGTGCCAGCTCCACATTTTCCAGCACCGTCTGGTGGGGAATGAGGTTATAGCTCTGGAACACGAAGCCCACGGAATGATTCCGGTAGGCATCCCAGTCCCGGTCTCCGAAATTCTTCGTGGAACGGCCGTTGATGATCAGGTCGCCGCTGGTATATTGGTCCAGCCCGCCGATGATATTCAGCATGGTGGTCTTACCGCAACCGGAGGGGCCCAGAATGGACACGAACTCGCTGGAGCGGAATTGGAGGCTGACCCCTTTCAAGGCCTCCACGTTTCCGTCTCCTGCCGGGTAGACCTTGGTGATGTTTTTCAGCTCTAGCATGGTATAATTCCTTTCCCGATAAAAAGCTGCGAATGGGGTAATTATACCATATTTGATGGTTCGATTGTGAACAAGCTGCAAATTCTAATAAAAATACTGCAAGGCCGAAGCCTTGCAGTATTCTGGTTTTGACTTTTGGCTTAGTACATACCGCCCTGAGCAGCAGCGGCTGCGGCAGCGGCATCACCGGCAGGGTCGGGCTTATCCACGACCAGAGACTCGGTGGTCAGCACGCAGGAGGCGATGGAAGCGGCGTTCTCCAAGCTGGAACGGGTCACCTTGGTGGGATCCACGATACCGGCAGGGATCATGTCCACGTATTCCTCGGTGTAGGCATTGTAGCCATAGCCGATCTTGCCAGAGGTGCGGACCTTCTCATAGACCACGCTACCGTCCACACCTGCGTTCTGAGCGATCTGACGGATCGGTGCCTGCAGAGCGGTGGCGATGATCTTTGCACCAGTCTTTTCGTCACCGTGCAGGGTCTCCACCAGCTTCTCCACAGCCTCGATGGCATTGACCTGAGCGGTACCGCCGCCGGCCACGATGCCCTCCTCCACGGCTGCACGGGTAGCATTCAAAGCGTCCTCCACGCGGAGCTTCTGCTCCTTCATGGCGACCTCGGTCTGAGCACCAACCTTGATAACGGCCACGCCGCCACTGAGCTTTGCCAGCCGCTCCTGCAGCTTCTCCCGATCGTAGTCGGAAGTGGTGGTAGCGATGGAAGAACGGATCTCATGGGCACGGGCCTTAATGGCCTCGGGGTCACCGGCGCCGTCCACGATGGTGGTAGTATCCTTGGTGACCACGATCTGGCGGGCATGGCCCAGATCATTCATGGTCGCCTCGCTGAGCTCCATGTTCAGCTGGCTGGAAATAACGGTGCCGCCGGTCAACACGGCAATATCCTGCAGCATTTCCTTCCGGCGGTCGCCGAAGCCGGGGGCCTTCACGCACACGCAGTTGAAGTTGCCGCGCAGCCGGTTCACCAGCAGAGTGGCCAGGGCGTCGCCCTCCACATCCTCAGCGATGATGATGAGCTTCTTGCCGGTCTTGACCACCGGCTCCAGAATGGGCAGAATTTCCTGGATGGAGGAGATCTTCTTATCGGTGATCAGCAGCAGAGGATCGTCCAGAACGGCCTCCATCTTGTCGGTATCCGTGACCATATAGGGGGAGATGTAGCCCCGGTCGAACTGCATACCTTCCACAACGTCCAGGCCGGTCTCGGCGGTCTTGGACTCCTCGATGGTGATGACGCCCTCGGTGCCCACCTTTTCCATGGCCTCAGCAATCAGCTTGCCGATGGCCTCGTCGCCGGAGGACACGGTACCGACACGGGCAATGTCGTCGGAGCCGTTCACGGGCACGGAGTGCTCCTTAATGGCGACAACAGCGGCCGCCACAGCCTTCTCGATGCCCTTGCGCATAACCATAGGGTTGGCACCGGCGCTCAGGTTCTTCAGGCCCTCTCTCGTGATGGCCTGGGCCAGCAGGGTAGCAGTGGTGGTGCCGTCACCGGCAACATCGTTGGTCTTGGTGGCCACTTCCCGGATGAGCTGTGCGCCCATATTCTCAAAGGCGTCTTCCAGCTCCACCTCTTTGGCAATGGTCACACCGTCGTTGGTGATAAGGGGTGCGCCGTACTTCTTGCCCAGAACCACATTGCGGCCCTTGGGTCCCAGCGTTACCTTTACGGTGTCGGCAAGCTGGTCAATACCGGCCTGCAGCTTCTTCCGGGCTTCCTCGCCATATACGATCATCTTAGACATAATCAGTTACCTCCTTAGTCGGTGACGACAGCCAGAATGTCGTCCTGCTTCACGAATTTATAATCCACGCCATCCAGCTTGATCTCGCTGCCGGTGTACTTGCCCACGACCACCCGATCGCCGGTCTTGACGGTCATGGTCACGTCCTTGGTACCGGGGCCCACGGATACCACCTCATAGATGGCGGGCTTCTCTTTATTGGTGGTGGCCAGGATGATGCCGGACACGGTGGTCTCCTGAGCCTCGTTCTGCTTCAGCAGCACATTGTCAGCCATAGGTTTCAGTTTCATGGTTCATTCCTCCATACGTCGATATTTTAGCCTGCCGGTGTTGCCCGGCTTGGTTCTACATGTTTTAGCACTCGCTCTTCCTGAGTGCTAACATATCATACCACACTCTGGAAAAAATGCAAGAGGGAAAAGCGTCGAATTCGTAAAAAATTTATGAATTCCTGGGGCCACCCTCCCCCGTCGGCGGTCCACCGCCGAAAAAATCATAATACACTCCAAAAAGAGTACAAAATCCTCTTGCATTTTGGCCGGTTTCTCATTATAATGACACTATGCTCAAAAATCGGAGGAATGGGTGTGGGGGAACTGATCGCTGTGCTGTCCGGAAAAGGCGGCACGGGTAAAACATCTGTCTGTGCTGGCATCGCCACAGCTCTGGCCGAGGGCGGCAAAAGCGTACTGTGCATCGACTGCGACATCGGCCTGAGGAACCTGGATATTTCCCTGGGGCTAAGTGAGGTCGGGGCGCTCTCCTTTCTGGACGTGAGCCAGCGAGGCTACGCCCTTGCGAAAGCCACCCGGCATCCGGCATTCCCGGACCTCCAATTTCTGACGGCCCCCGTTTCCTGGGCCCCCGGGGATATTGACTTCCCGGCCTTCGCCGCCATGCTCCGGCAGGCTGCCGAGCGGTACGACTATGTGCTGCTGGATGCCCCCGCAGGCATTGAGGAAGGCTTCCGCCTGGCCGCCCGCTACGCCGGGCGCATCCTGCTGGTTACCGGACCGGACCCGGCCGCCATCCGGGACGCAGGCCGTACAGGAGAAGTTTTACAGGAAATGGGCAAGGACAATATCCGTCTCATTGTCAACAGAGTCAACAAAAAGCTGGTAACCGCCATGCACCTGACCGTGGACGATGTGATGGACCGGACGGGTCTGCCCCTGTTGGGGCTGGTGCCGGAGGATGCCAATGTGACCCTGGCCGCCGCTTCCTCCAAGCCCCTTCTTTACCAAACCAAGCGGGGGGCCGCCGCCGCCTGCCGCCGGATCGCCCGGCGCATCGAGGGCAGCGTGGTTCCCATTGCCCTATAAAGAGATATACTATTAAGGAGTGATCCCTGTGAACATTGCACTGATGGCCCACGATAAGAAGAAGGAACTGATGGTTCAGTTCTGCACCGCTTACAAGAGCGTTCTCATGAAACACACCCTTTACGCCACCGCTACTACCGGCCGTCTGGTGGCGGACAGCACCGGTATGCCTGTGACGCTGCTGCTGTCCCATAAGCAGGGCGGTCACCAGCAGATCAACGCCCGCATTGCCTACAACGAGATCGATATGGTGCTGCTCTTTACGGACCCCAATACCACCGATCCCCAGGAAAATGCCCAGCTGGTGGAAACCATCCGCCACTGCGACCGGCAGAACGTTCCCATTGCCACCAACCTGGCCACCGCTGAAATGCTCATCATGGGTCTGCAGCGGGGCGATCTGGATTGGCGGGAGATGTACGGAAACCGTCCCAGATACTAAACCCACGGACCGCCTGCCTCCGGCGGGCGGTTTTTCTACGCCGAAAAGGCCATCATCCCAGAAAAGAGGAAAAATCTATGGAACGAATCAAACCCCGGACCCTTTCCGGCTTCATGGAGTTGCTGCCCGGCAAACAGGCCAAAATGGAGCGCATGATGGAAATTCTCCGCACCACCTACGCCCAGTACGGCTTTGCTCCCCTGGACACCCCGATTATCGAGGATGCCCAGATTTTGCTGGCCAAGGGCGGTGGCGAAACCGAAAAACAAATTTACCGCTTCACCAAGGGCGACAGCGACCTGGCTCTGCGCTTTGACCTGACGGTCCCCCTGGCCAAGTATGTGGCCCTGCACTATGGTGAACTGGCCTTTCCCTTCCGCCGCTATCAGATCGGCAAGGTCTACCGGGGTGAGCGCGCCCAGCGCGGGCGCTTCCGGGAGTTCTATCAGGCCGACATCGACGTTATCGGCGACGGCAAGCTGGATATCACCAACGAGGCGGAGATGCCCGCCATCATCTACCGCGCCTTCACCCGGCTGGGTCTGAAGCGCTTCTGCATCCGGGTGAACAACCGCAAGATCCTCAACGGGTTCTACGCCATGCTGGGCCTGACGGAGCAGTCCGGCGACATTATGCGTACCGTGGACAAGCTGGACAAGATCGGCCCGGACAAGGTTCGCGCCCTGCTCATCAGCGAGGCGGGCGTGTCTGCCGAAAACGCCGATGAAATTTTGAGGTTCATCGCCATCACCGGCGGCAACGACCAGGTGCTCTCCGCGCTGGAGGGCTACACGGGCCGGAACGAGATGTTTGACGAGGGGCTGGAGCAGCTCAAGACCGTGGTGAAATACCTCAGTGCCTTCGGCGTTCCGGCGGAGAACTTCGCCGTGGATCTGACCATCGCCCGTGGTCTGGACTACTACACCGGCACGGTGTACGAGACCACCCTGCTGGATCACCCGGAGATCGGCTCTGTCTGCTCCGGCGGACGGTACGACAACCTGGCCGCCTACTACACCGACAAGCAGCTCCCCGGCGTGGGCATCTCCATCGGCCTGACCCGCCTGTTCTACGTGCTGGGCGAGCAGGGTATGCTGAACCCCGACCTGCCCACCGCCCCGGCGGACGTGCTCATCCTGCCCATGACCGAGGATCTGTCCGCCGCCGTCACCCTGGCCACCCGCCTGCGCGATGCGGACATCCGCACCCAGCTCTACACCGAGCAGAAGAAGTTCAAGGCCAAGATGAACTACGCCGACAAGACCGGCGTGCCCTACGTCCTGTTCCTGGGAGAGGACGAGATCAAGGCCGGCGTCATCGCCTGCAAGGACATGACCTCCGGCGAACAGACCACCCTGCCCTTTGACGAGACGCTTGCCCGCATCCAGGCCGGCCTGGCGGAGCGGAATAAAGGCACGGTCATTTTGGAGAAGTAAAGCGGACACATTTCCGCCCCTTCCCCTGTCATTCCGAGGCAGTGACCGATGTCACTGCCGTGGGAATCCGTATCCCCCACCTAAAGAGAACGGATTGCCGCACCAGTGTGAGCACTGGTTCGCAATGACAATTCTCTATATAAAATTCCGTAACCGCAACAACTATTCGTAATATTCCAACCAAATTATACAATCCATAATCATTTTAGGAGGATACAACGATGATGCAGATGCGTACACATACCTGCAACGAGCTGCGTATGGAACACGTGGGCCAGCAGGTCAAGATCGTGGGCTGGATGGAGAACGTCCGCACCGTGGGTCAGAACTTCGCCTTCGTGGTGCTGCGTGACTTCTACGGCACGACCCAGGTGGTGGTGGAGACCGAGGACATGATGACCATCATTAACGGCCTGAACAAGGAGTCCACCATCTCCGTGGAGGGCGTGGTGCGTGAGCGCGCCAGCAAGAACCCCAAGCAGGCCACCGGCGATGTGGAGGTCGTCCCCAGCAAGATCGAGGTGCTGGGCCGCTGCCGCTACAACTCCCTGCCCTTCGAGATCAACCGCAGCCGCGAGGCCGATGAGACGGCCCGCCTGAAGTACCGCTACCTCGACCTGCGTAACCCGGCGGTGAAGCAGAACATCATCCTGCGCTGCCAGGTGGTGGCCGCCCTCCGCGCCGCCATGACCGAGCACGGCTTCCTGGAGATCACCACCCCCATTCTGACGGCCTCCTCCCCCGAGGGTGCGCGTGACTACCTCGTCCCCGCCCGC
>JALEII010000035.1 GCA_022770345.1 Clostridiales bacterium
CGGGGGAGGTACAAAATCTCTCTCAAAAGCATCAACGGAGCCGTCTCTTGATGAGACAGCTCCGTTGATGTTTCTTTTTACCGGTGATACTCCACGGCCACGGCGGGGTGGAAGGGATTGCGGCCATTGGCTTCCGGGCCAACTTTGCACAGCTGGCCCCGTCCTGCCACCGGTTCCAAAGCCCCGTCCTGATCGGGGTCCACATAGGCTCGGAACCAGTCGAACAGCTGTGCGCGCAGTTCCCGGGCCTTTTCCTCGATCAATTTCGGCCCATAGTTGAAGAACCGGTTCTCCGTAAGCAGGTTGAACCGCTCCGCCGGGTCGTGCTTCAGGTCGTAAAGCTCGTCGGGACCCTCTGGGTAGCGATGGATATACTTCCAATCTTTTGTCCGGATCATTCGGTTGGGGCCGTACTCGTCGAACACCACCACGCTTTCGTGGTCGTCCTGATAGCCGCCTTCGGTCAGCAGCGGCAGAAAGCTTTTTGCCGGGGAGCCGGTCCGTCTCCGGATGGTCGATGTGCAGGAAGTCCAGCAGGGTGGGCATGAAGTCGTAGGCGCTGAGCAGGGCGTCCGTGGTCACCCCGGAGCGGAGCGTCCCCGGCATGGAGAAAATACAGGGGACCTTCACGCAGGTGTCGAACAGATTCAGGGGGTTAGTAGCGTTGCCCTTGCCCCAGATGCCGTGCTGGCCGCAGCTGAACCCATTATCGGCAGTGAAAACAAGAAGTGTATTGTCCAGAATCCCCTTTTCTTCCAGCTTTTTCACGATACGGCCCACGTTGTCGTCCACCGCTTGTACGGCGGCGTAATAGCCGGAAAGCAGGTCCCGGAGGGTCAGATATTCCCGGTCCTTGTTGGCAAAGGTCAGGCTGTAAGCAATGTCGTGGGGCATTTGGATGCTCCAGGGGCTTCTGGGGTCCTGAGGCACGTCGGAGAAGGTGCAGTGCTCCTGGTAGTAGCGGACGTATTCCTCCGGGTGCTGGTCTACATGGGGGCTGTGAGGGGCGGTGTAGGTCAGGTTCAGGTAGAAGGGCTTGTGGCAGCATTCGTCGATAAAGGACAGCGCGTCGTCGGTGAGAACGTCCGTCAGATAGCCCCTGGTCCGGATGCGCTCGGTGCCACGGTAGGCCTCCGCGTCGTGATAGGTGCCGCTGCAGCCCAGGGACCAATAGCCCGGGTCGTCGGTGAGAATCAGAATCACGTTGGGGCGTTTTTTACTGTTCATGGGAGGACCTCCTGCTTTTTTATCAGCATACCAGATTTTAACCGTCGCGGCCTTGGAAAAAATGCACAGAATCCGGGAAAATCTGCTTTTTCTAGCGCCGGGGGAGATTTTATGGTACAATGGGGCAGACGAGAGGAGGGGCGGCATGAATCCGGCGGAATGGCTGGCGCTGTTGGCGGAACTGCCCCGGCAGGCTCCCTTTTCGGAGGGGGACCGGGGTGCGGCGGATTTCACGGCGGCACTGATCGCCGGACGGCTGGGACCGGCGCCGGAACGGCCATCCACGCGTCCGGACACGGGCTTCGAGGCCATTCTGACCTATATCCGCAATCATTACACGGACCCCGGCCTTAACGTCAACGCCATTGCCAAAGCCTGCAATGACTCCCCATCTTATGTGAGCCATGCGTTCAGCCGTCGGATGAAGCGAAATCTGCGAACTTATGTCAACCAACTTCGGCTGATCTTAGCCAAGCGCCTGCTCCAGAGCGGCAGCAGCGTGGCCCGGACGGCCATGGTCTGCGGCTACACGGACGTCAATTATTTTGCCGCTGTTTTTCGCCGGACCGTGGGGGTGGCCCCCTCCCGGTATGCAAGAAATGCGGCAAAAGCCGAGAAAATATAATATAAAACGGACATTTTCGGAAAGAAGCCGAAAATGTCCGAATTTCTTCAGGGTCGCCGCCGGATGCTGCGCCGGGGGCTGTCGTCGGGCAGGTCGAATTTCTGGAACTGCTCCGGGCTGTCCTGGACCCCGGAGGTCCGGTCGGGAATGTCCTCGGCGGGGGCGTTACAGGCCCGGTGGACCTTGTCCAGGACCCGCTTGGTCAGGGGGTGGGCTTCCTCAAAACAGAACAGGGCATCCTCTGGCGCGGAAAGGATCTGCCGGGCGGTCATCGTCGGAATGGCTTCCGTCAGCTCCGGCAGGGCGCAAATGCGAACGGATGCCCCGGATTCCAGGTCGTAGACCGTGAAGATGAGCCGCCCGGTTTTGTAGTAAAGCAGGTGCTTTCGGCCGGAGGTGCAGTGGAGGCCAATCTGGATGGCGTCCACGCAGCAGCCGTCGTGCTCGCTGACGCAGACCAGCCGGTCCCAGCCGGGGTCGGAGAGACCCAGATGGGTCATGGCCGTGTCGCAGACCCGCACGCCCAGGGCCAGCAGGGTGCAGGGCTTGCCATGAAAGCGTAGGCTGTCCGTCCACAGCCGCCGGATGCGGCTTCGTAAAAACATGGCCCCACTCCTTTCCTCCTGCGCCGACCTCGCCAGCCGAGAACCACAGATGATTCCCGATTATAGCTGATTTGGGAAGGAAAGTCAAGGCAGCGCCGGCAGCGTCCGTCCTACCCGCCAGGGAAAGACCGGAACGAAAGCCGGGCGCTGCCTTTTCGCTGGGTCGGTCCGTTCTGTTCGCACAAGCAAACATCCTGACGGGTCCCGCCAGGGAATAGAAGGCCGGAATGGGAAAAAATAAGGCTGTACCCGGCAGAAATGGGAAAACCAGCCCCCGGGCGGGGAATGAGAAAACGGTAAAAAATCGTTTGTAAATAAAAACATATCCTGTTCGGTTGCAATTTCGGACCCAAATCGGGGAAAACTGTGTGGAAGGCGAACGCAGGGACCTTCCTATGAGCGTATCAGCAAAAGTTTAGGTCTGGAAGGAAATGTCAGATTCTTACGATGGAACATCGGAAGAAACTGATAATTCCGAACAGAAATATGTGATTTTCAACCAAAAACGCTTCCGGAACAAACGTGAGAAACCGGTATCTTATTTTGAAAATGTGAGATGTTACAAAAACCGGGATGTATTCTTGGCTGGTTTTGCCATTTACGAAACAGAGTTTCTTAACTAAAATGTAGTCATGTAGAGAGCAACACAAGGCAGCGGTGTCCACGGAAAGCCCGTGAGGGTACACCGGAAAAAGGGAGGTCCCGATGGGCGTTACAATGGAGTATATCGCGCGGATGGCCAACGTGTCTAAGGCGACGGTGTCACGTGTAGTCAACGGAAAGACAGAGGGCGTCGGTAAGGAGACCAGAGAGCGGATTCAGCGCATTATCGAGGAATATGGCTATACGCCCAATCTGGTGGCCCGGGGCATGGCCACTTCCCGCTCCAAGACCATCGGACTGGTGGTTCCCAATATCACCAATCCGTTTTTCCCGGATCTGATCCGGAGTCTGCAGATTCCGCTGCAGGCCTATGGTTATACGGTCATGCTGTGTGACACGGATTCCTCCCGGCAGACCGAGGAGAACATCCTCAAGACGCTGCAGGCCAAGCGGGTGGACGGCATCATCCTGGCAACGGTCCAGGAAGAAGGCCGGCATTCTCAGGAAACGGTCCGACTGGATGTGCCCTGCGTACTCATTGATCGGAAAAGCAACGTCATTGATTATGATGTGGGTGTATTTGTGGACAATGAATTTGCCTTCTGGTCTGCAACCAATCTCATTCTTCGCCACGGGAACCGGCGTATTGCTTTTATTAAGGGGCCGGATGATTTATCTACGACCAAGGAACGGCTGCTGGGGTTCCAGAGCGCGATGAAGCAGTACGGGGTGCCGATTGACCCGGACCTGATTCTGAACGGGGACTTCGGCTTCCGCAGCGGCTATACGGCCGTGATGATGCTTCACCGCCGGAGGATTCCCTTTACTGCCATTGTA
>JALEII010000042.1 GCA_022770345.1 Clostridiales bacterium
GTGATCGTGGCGGCGCTGCTGGGGACCCTGCTGGTGACGCTGCTGCGCTTCGCCTGCCATATCGTTTCCGGGGCTGTGATCTGGTATGCGCTGGACCTGGAGTGGTATGCGGACGATCCCACCCACATCGTCCACAAGTACGGTGCATGGATGTTCTCCGTCATTTATAATGGGACCTTCATGCTGCCGGAGATCGTGGAGACGGTCATCGGCGTGCCGCTGCTGACCAAGGCTCTGAGCAAGGTCAACATGAAGCACTGAGCGAATTTCATAGCCAAAATGACGCCCCCGGCGGGAGAATTTTCTCCCGCCGGGGGTTCGATTTTCAGAGCCAATGGCTCCCCCTACAGAGGGGGAGCCTTTGCTCTGAGGAACCAGCCCCGTACTTCTGAGTCAAGGCTTCCCCTGGAGGGGAAGCTGGCAGCCCTTTAGGGCTGACTGATGAGGTCGAAACTGTCGATTATCACTATAGGCTGGTACGACGCTGTGACCTTCGACCTCATCCGGTCCGGCTTGAGCCGGACCACCGTAGTAGAGGTATGACTGCCACCGGCAGTCATATAGATTTTGGATTCGCTGCACGGAGCACCACCCTCCAGGGGAAGGCTTTTTTCGCTTCGCCGGGAGATTTTCTTACCGCTGCGCCACAGCGCAGCGGTAAGCGTTCTGGAAATCCCCGGTTTCCCGGTAACAGGTCTCCAGCCGGGGCAGGGTCTCCGTGTCCTCCCCCAGGGGCCGCAGGACCTCCAACGCCTCCGCCGGATTCTGTTCGGCCAGGTACACATCGCACCGCAGCAGCCGCCATTTCCGGCTTCGCCGGTCGTCCAGGCAGTCCAGCCAGGCCCCGGCCAGGGCTGTTTTCCCGGAGCGTAGGGCCAGTTCCGCCCGCAGCAGCAGGTCCTCCTCCGGGGGGACCTCCGGGGCCGGGGCCGACGGGTCCGCACGGCACAGGTCCATCTGCCGCCGCCGCTCGGTCTCCGGCTGCCAGTAGGCGCTTTCCAACTGACCGCACCGCTCCAACAAATCCCGGGCGTAAGGGAGCCTCTGCTCCCGCAGGGCCTGCTCCCCCGCCAGCAGGAACCCCAATTTTTGTAAAAATGCCCCCTCCGGGGTGGTCGTATCCGTATCGGACAGGGCATCCAGCATTCCCAGGCCGTTCCCTTCGGCGTAGGCCAGCCGGGCGGCGTGGAGGGAGTCGCTGTCCGTGTCCAGAAAATAGCCCAGGGGCTTCCCCAGCCGGTCGGCCAGATAGCGCAGGGTGTCCATGGATGGCCGGGCGGATCCGTTTTCGATTTGCGAGAGCATATTCCGGGTGATGCGCTCCCCACAGACCTGCCGCTGGGACAGGCCCGCTTCCAGCCGGACGTTTTTCAGCTTTTTTCCAAGGTCCATGGCGCCGCCTCCTGAAAAAGGGTAAATTTGATTTTCCCTTAGTATATCAGGCCCAAAAGGGGATTGCAAGGGCCGGGAATTCAAAAAATATTTATAATTCCGCCCTTGACAATGGTGGAAAGTGGTTGTATAGTATGCTTAGCACTCAGGAAGAGCGAGTGCTAAAAGAACTTCATCCGAAAGGAGCCCATGGACATGGAACTGACCGACCGAAAAAAGAAGGTTCTGCGAAGCGTTGTCGATCTCTATATCCGCACCGCCGAGCCCGTAGGTTCCAAAGCCATCACCGCTCTGCCGGATATGAATTATTCTTCGGCCACCATCCGCAACGAAATGGCGGACCTGACTGCAATGGGCTATCTGGAGCAGCCCCACACCAGCGCCGGACGGATCCCGTCCCCCGCAGGCTACCGGCTGTATGTGGATGAGCTCATGAGTGATTACCGGCTGAGTATGGATGAAACACGGTCTATCAACGCCGCCATCGAGGACAAAATGCAGCGGGTGGACAAAATGATGGAAAAGGTCGCTTCCCTGGTGTCCCAGGCCACCGATCTTCCCGCCATCTCCGTGGCATCCCGTCAGGCGGGGGTCACGGTGAAGCATTTTGACCTGCTTTCCGCCGGTTCCGGCAGCTTCATTCTGGTGCTGCTTCTGAGTACCGAGGAAGTGGTCAATAAGCTCATCAAGCTGCCGATTCCGGTGACGGAAGGGGATCTGAAGCTCCTGAGCGCCGTGCTGAATGCCGCCATGGCGGACCTGCCGCCGGAGGAGTTCACCGGAGCGCTGATGGATAAGCTGATGCGCTCGGCAGGCGGGGCTTCCAGCCTGGTGCCGGTGATCTTCGAGTTCACCGCCGATGCCCTTCACCGTCACGCCAACGCCAATATGGCCGTGGCGGGGCAATTAAAAATTCTTTGCCAGCCGGAATACAGGGACGTGGACAAGGCCCAGCGGCTCCTGACCTCTCTGGACGAGGAAGCCCTCAGCCAACTGCCCGCCGTCATGCAGAACGCCAACGGCACGAAGGTGCTGGTGGGACCGGAAAACGTGGCGCAGGAATTGAAGGACACCAGTGTGGTGGTCACGAAGTTCGACATCGGCGAGGGGATGCAGGGCATGATCGGTGTGGTGGGTCCCACCCGCATGGATTACGCCAAGATTACCGCCCGGCTCAGTTACTTCGCAGAAAGCCTTTCCAAGGCCTTCACAAAGCCGGAGCAGACCCAACCCCAGCTTCCCGCCGGGGAAAATCACAAGGATACGGAGGCATAAGCCGTGGCAAAAAAGGACAAAGAAACCAAAGAGCAGCAGCCGGAGGCCGAAAAGGTCGAACCCCCGGAGGACACCCAGGAGCCGGAAAAGGCCCCGGAGGCCAATCCTTTCGAGGAAAAGTACAACGCCGAGCATGACAGCTACCTGCGCCTGGCGGCGGATTACGACAATTATCGCAAGCGCACCGCCAAGGAAAAGGAGCAGAGCTACTCCAACGGCAAGGCCGATACGATCCTGAAGCTGCTGCCCATTTACGACAATCTGGAACGGGCAATGCGTCAGGATACGGAGGACGCCGCCTATAAGAAGGGCGTGGAGATGACCATGACCGAGCTGGTGAAAATTTTCACCGGGCTGGGTGTGGAGATCTTCGGGGAGGCCGGAGAGCATTTCGACCCGAGCCTGCACAATGCCGTCATGCACACCGAGGACGACCGGGTGGGCGAAAGCACCATCACCCAGGTGTTCCAGAAGGGCTTCAAGCTGGGCGAGAAGATCGTCCGGTTCGCAATGGTCCAGGTGGCGAATTAAAATAGGCGAAGCCTAAGGCTTCCCCCGGAGGGGAAGCTGGCAGCCC
>JALEII010000057.1 GCA_022770345.1 Clostridiales bacterium
AAATCCTGCACAATTTCCGGAGCCCTATTTTGGCAAAAACCACGAATTTCAGGTTTCTTCCGATTTTCTATTGCTTTTTTCAGAGAAATCATGTACTGTAATTGGGAATGATACGTTCCTGAATCGTTTCAGGAATACGGACACTTCGATGACCAACGGCAGGAATACGTCATTGAGGCCCCCTGCACCCCCCTGCCCTGGATGAACGATCTGGGCAGCGAGGATTTTCTAGGCATGATCTCCAACACCATGGACGGCTATTGCTTTTATTGGGACGCCAAATTGCAGCGGCTGCTGCGCTGCCGCTACAACGCCGTCCCCACTGACCTTTGCGGCCCTGGGCTGCGATTGGGACGACCTGCTGAGCAGCTATCAGCTCCGCTCCGGGGCTGCCGGTACACCATTCATGTGCGCCGCACAGGCGTGCGCCCTTTGGCCGTGGACGGGAAGGCCCTGTCCGGGGACCTGGTGCCGATCTCCACGAAAAACAAATGTACTGTCGAGGTGACGTTATGAAAACTCATTTCCCCGAAAACTTTCTCTGGGGCGCCGCAACCAGCGCCTACCAGATAGAAGGAAGCCCCACCGCCGACGGAGGTGGCGAGAGCATCTGGGACCGGTTCTGTCACATTCCCGGAACCATCGCAAACGGCGACACGGGCGACATTGCCTGTGACAGCTACCACCGTCCGGAGGAGGACCTGGCCCTGCTGAAAAAGCTTGGGGTGAAGGCCTATCGCTTCTCCGTCAGCTGGGCCCGGGTGGACCCCCTGGGAGACGGGAACCGGAATGAAGCAGGGCTCCGCTACTATGACCGACTGGTAGACGGCTGTCTGGATGCAGGCATTATCCCCTATCTGACCCTGTACCACTGGGAACTGCCCCAGGCCCTGGAGGACCGGGGCGGCTGGTGCAATGCTGACACCGCCAAGGCCTTCGGCCGCTACGTCGAAATAATCGCCAGGCATTTTCAGGGCCGGGTCCGGCACTATTTCACCCTGAACGAACCCCAATGCACCGTGGCCCTGGGCTACGGCTCTGGGATTCACGCCCCCGGGAAAAAGCTGGACCGGGCCGGGCAGTTCGCCGTTCTGAAAAATCAGATGCTCGCCCATGGCTATGCCCTTCGGGCCATCCGGGCCGCCGACTCTGCGGCGCTGGTTGGATTGGCCTCCACCGGAAGATTATGTTACCCAGAGACCGACTCGGAACGAGACCTGGACGCCGCCAGAGCCGCCACCTTCGCCGTCAGCGATGAGGATTGGGTGTTCACCCACCATTTTCTGCTGGACCCGGTGGTTCTGGGGAGCTTCCCGGAATGCAAAGGCACGGCTTTTGAGCCGCTGATCGCCGCCGTTTCTCCGGAGGAGTGGACCATTATCCACGCCGTCCCGGATTTTCTGGGCTACAATATTTACAACGGCAATGCCGTCCGGGCGGAGGGGGCAAGCTTTGCCTATGTGCCCCGGTATCCCGGCTTCCCCCGGACCGCCCTGAAATGGCCCGTGACTCCGGAGGTGCTGAACTACGGCCCTCGGTTTCTCCATGAACGCTATGGCCTGCCGGGGTACATCACAGAAAACGGCCTCAGCTGCAACGACAAGCTTTTTCTGGACGGAGCCGTTCACGACCCGGACCGCATTGATTTTCTGACCCGGTATCTCCGATGCCTGGCCCAAGGAATCGAGGCCGGTTCCAACGTCCGAGGCTATTTCCACTGGTCGCTGCTGGATAATTTCGAGTGGCACAGTGGCTATTCCGACCGGTTCGGGCTGGTGTATATGGACTACCCCGCCCTCCGCCGGGTTCCGAAGGATTCCTTCTATTGGTTCCGGCAGGTCATTGCAGAAAACAGCGTACCATAAAACAGCAAGGGTCAGACCGATGCACGATCCCTTGGCCCCTTTTCAGTGGGGGGCAGTCGTGGCTTTTGCCACGACTGGGAGCGTGTGCTGACCCCAGGAGTAGAGATTCGGTTCCTCCAAGGAAGCTTTCCCCTGGGAAAAGGCTATTTTTTGCCTTGCAGGAGATTTCCCCGTTTCCCCCATCTTATTCGCAAAAAATCCTCTGCACGCCTTACGTGCAGAGGATTTTTCTTATTTCAACAGAGAAAACCGCAGCCAGCGCTTGGCCTCCTCCACCCACTCGCTGCCCCGGGCGTCCTCCGCCGACAGGGGTGCGGCACAGGTCTGGTCGTCCACAGCAGCGTTGCCGTGACGGCCGGAGGGATACACGTGCAGCTCATAGGGCACCCCATGGTCCGACAGAGCCTTGGCATAAAGCAGACTGTTGACCGTCGGGACGATCTCGTCGGCAGCGGTGGTCCACAAAAATGCCGGCGGAGTCTTTTCGGACACCAGATTCTGGCAGGAGAATCGACGGATCTCTCCCTCCGTCAGGTCCCGATGACCCAGCAGCCGCTCAAAGCTGTTCCGATGGGTCCGCTCCGGCTCCGCCGTAATGACCGGGTAGCAGAGGATGGTCCCCTGAACGCCCTTACTGTCCGGGAACACTGCGCGGACCTCCGGCCAATCAAAAGCATTGGCATAGTGGGCCGTCAGATGGCCGCCTGCGGAGAAGCCCATCATGACCACCGGCTCTCCGTTCCGCTCCCAGCGGTCCCGGATGACCTCCATAGCCGCTGCCACCTCCCGCAGTTGGGTGGGAAAGCCGTGGGGCGCCACGGAATAGATCAGAATAAAGATGTTGTAGCCCTCCGGAAGGAATTTCAGGGCAATGGGCTCCTCCTCCCGTGGTGTGCAGACCCCATAGCCGCCGCCGGGAACGATCAGCAGTCCCGGACGCTTCCGGCCCTCCGTTTCCGGGATGGTGTCCGGCAGGTAAGCCCGCAGCACCGGATCCCGGCCTTTTTCCCGCAGAAAGGGGTACAGGTCCCCCAAATGAATGGTCTCCAGAATCATGGCATTTCGCCCTTTCTCCCCAATCAGGGGTTTTCCCAAATTATAGCACCAATAGCCCCATTGTCAAGACGGAAAAGAGGGAGGGGAACGCAGCCGAGGCTAAGATGCAGCACGTCGGTCTCCTCTTAGAGGGGGCTGTCTGCCCACGAGGGCAGACTGGGGAGTGTGCTAAATTAGGAGTAGGCATTTGCCCACTTTGGGTAAAGGCTTCCCCTGGAGGGGAAGCTGGCAGCCCGCAAGGGCTGACTGATGAGGTCGAAGCTGGCGATTCTCACCATAGGTTGGTACTACACTGTTCCCTTCGACCTCATCCGGTCCGGCTTGAGCCGGACCACCATAGTAGAGGTATGACTGCCACTGGCAGTCATATAGATTTTGGATTCGCTGCGCGGGGCACAACCTCCAGGGGAAGGCTTTTCTCTGTCCCGTCAGGCACAGCGCCGATTTTTACTGCTCAATCATTGCTACCAAGCGGGCGGGGCGTGCCGCCGCCCCTACATTCATCAACAGCACTTCCGAAAAAGCTCCCCTTGGCAGGGGAGCCTTTTTCTTCGTCAAGATTCGGTTTTTACAGCTTCAGATCGATATGCTCCCGGTTGCCGTCCAGGGAATAGGTAATGCCGTTGACGGTACATTCCTCCAATATTCCCCGGTCGAACAGATCCCGGTAATGGGCGTAGTCCTTTTTCTGCTCCACGGTGAGCTTGCCGTCGGAGGTCAGGAACACCTGGCCGCAGAGGGCGTTGACCGTGGCCAGAGTCTTTTTCTGTTCCTCCGTCAGGCGGCAATTTTCCGTCCGCAGGAAGAAAACGTCCGGATCACTGCCGTAGGCCCGGCCGTTCAGGGGCGCTCGCAGGATGGTATTGTTCAGCGCCTGCCGGGTGGACACCCGCTCCCGGTGCATGGGCCGCATATAAAAGACATCGTCCCAGTCCAGGCTTACGTCGCAGCTAACCCGGCAGTAATCCGCCACGCCGAAGGCCGGCATCACCGGCACGCCGCAGGCTAGCATCAACTTGTCGCCGCACCATTTCCGCAGCATCTCCATGGCCCGGTACATCCGGCCCGCCCGTGTCTCCCGGTCCGTGCCGAAGGGTGCCGCCGCATAGAGGAAGTCCAGCTTCACCAGGTCATAATTACAGCCGTATCTATTGAGAACATTGTCAAAGACCTTTGCCAGATAGTCCCGGACCCCCGGGTGGTCAATGTCCAGGGCATAAAAGCCGCTCCAGTTCCCACCGCAGCGCCAGGGCTTGCCCTCATGGCGCAGGAGCCAGTCCGGATGGTCCCGGTACAGGTCCGAATCCGTCTCGCAGATAAAGGGAGCCAGCCAAAGGCCAGCCTTCAGGCCGTAGGTGTGGGCCATATCTGCAAAGCGGTAAATGCCCAATGGAAATTTGTAGGGATGGAATTTTAGCCAGTCCCCCACCTTCCATTCCCAGCCGTCGTCGATCTGGAACAGGTCCCCCGGCCGCAGGTATTCCCGGCAGGCCTTGAAGTCCGCCTCCACGCCCAGATTGGTGATGTCCTGATAGTGATTGTACCAGCTGGAATAGCCCGCCAGCTTTTCTTTTGTCCGGGGCTTTACACCCATGGCGGCGAACCAGCCGTCATAGACGGCGTTTTCCGTCCCCTCCCCCCAGAAAAGGTCGAAAATAGCGTAGACGCCCCCCCGGTGCCGGATGCCGGCGCAGTCCCGTTCCAGGGTCAGCAGCGCTTTTTGGGCGGAATACCGGAAGATCGTGTAGCCGGGCCGGTCGTCCAGGGAAGCCAGCAGCTTGTATTGGTCCCCTTTCCGGAAGGTGCAGTAGGAAAAGCCGTGGCTGGTGCCGGGTTCCTTGCTGTAGGACACGAAATGATAGTCCCCGTACCGGTCAAAGGCATATTTTTTCGTAAGGAATTTGGGAATTTGGTCTATCCCCCGGAGCCGGTCGGTTTTCCCCAATTCCGGGGAATAGGTCCAGGTCTGGTAGCCGTTCATAAAGAGCCGCTCCCCATCCTCCATGGGCCAGTCCAGCTCCGCCGTGACCTGCCGGAAAATGCCCTTAGGCAGGTCCGGATGGAGCCGCAGCGGCTCGCCAGCGTTCCATTCTGCCGTGCCGGTGGTGGTCCCCCGGTCGGTGACGACTTTCCAGCGCAACTCAGCCATGGTTCTGCTCCTGTAACGCTTCGCTGATCGCAGCAGCCTTTTCGTCGGTGAGGATAAATTTCTTCCGGAACAACACCAGCGCCGCCGCCAGTACCAGCATGGGCAGCACAGTCATCAGCAGACGCAGGCCCAGCAGGGTTCCGTCGCTCTGGACCGCCGCCGGGGCGGTCTCGTCGGTATTGCCCGCCAGACCAATGATGTCCAGGCCGATGCCCGTCAGGAACACCGCCACACCGGAGGCGGCCTTCACCACAAAGGTCTGCATGGAGAAAATGACGCTCTCCTCCCGCCGACCGGTCTTTAGCTGGCCATAGTCCACGCTGTTGGACAGGAACAAAGTGGTCAGTACGGAAAGCATTCCGTTGCAGGCGAACACCACGATGCCGGGGACCAGCAGAGCAATGAGATTTCCGGACAGCCCCGTCAGACAGAACGTCAGCATGATTGCGTAGCCCACCAGAGCGGCAATCAAACTCAGCCGGAACACACCGGTGCTGCTGAGTTTTTTTCGGAGCAGGGGGTACAGGACCATCATGCCCAAAATCTGGGCAGCGCCGCCTACGGTGGAGAACAGCGTGTAGCTGCCCTTCCAGCCTGCCCCGCCGAAGTCATACTTAAAAAAGTAAATGATGAAATTGGAGGTCAGGTACAGGGCCGAATTGATGAGCACGATGGTTGCGACCACCGCCATAGCCTGGTCGTTGCGGAGCAGGGCGGAGAACATCTCCTTCACGGTGGCTGTTTTCATTTCCGTGGGGGCGTTTTCCTTCACGCTGGCGCAGCAGATGATCTCCGTCACCACAAAAATACCGGAGACGATCAGGGCCACATACTGGAAGCCCGTCCGCTCGCTGCTGCCGCCCAGCGCACCCACCAGCAGCATGGTGAACATGGCAATGAGGGCGGAGCCTACCCCGGCGCAGGTCCGGCCCACCACAGAGAGGGTCTCCCGGTCCTTGGGGGTCTTGGTCACAGCGGGGATCATGGACCAATAGGGAATGTCCATCATGGTATAGGTCACGCCCCAGAGGATGTAAGCCACGCTGAAATACACCATCATACCTGCTTCGCTCAGCACCGGAGCGGCAAACAGGGCGTACAGCACGAAGGCGTTCAGCACCGTACCGGTAAAGATCCAGGGCCGGAACCGGCCGAAACGGGTCCGGGTCTTGGCAACCAGGATCCCCATAAGGGGGTCGTTAAAGGCATCGAAAATGCGGGCGATCATCAGGATAAGGCCCACGAAAGTGGCACTCAGGTGCAGCACATCCTGATAATAGTACATCACATAGGATGCGGACAGTGCGTAGACCATGTCCTTGCCTACGGCGCCGATGCCGAAGGCGGCTTTTTGTTTTCCGGTCAGTTCCATGCTTCTTTCTCCTCCAAAACAGTAAATTGCAGTGTCACCGGCTCCGTCTGGGCAGTGGTCAGGGTCAGTGTCCCGTGGCCCGCCTTGCCGGTGGTTTTCACATAAGCACCCGTCATGCCGCCCTCGGCAGTGACGGTGGCAGGGCCCACCAGTTCCAAATCCCCGGTAACGGTCAAGCTCACAGACAGTTGGGCATAATGGGCCACATTGCCATTTGCATCCAGGATACGGATGCGGACGGCAGCCATATCGTAGGTGCCCCCCTCCCGGAGGGTCAGGGCACTGGGCCGGGCTTCTAAGTGGAGCTTGGCGCTGGGGCAAAGGGTCACGGATTTGACGACTTTTCCGCCGGAAATGGCATCGAAGCGCCAGCGGGTTGCCTCCCCGCCCCAGTTGCCCACATATTTTCCGTACAAGTCGAAGCCGTCGGAGAATTTCATGTGATATTGGGCCATGCACCGGGCCATTTTCAGCTTATAGCGCAGGGGCAGGCCCTCCAACGTGTACTTTCCCGCCGCCAAAAGGCAGTCTTTCAATGCCTCGGCCTTGGCTTTCGGGAAGCCCTCCTGGGTCTCCAGCAGTTCGCCGATGGTGTCGGACACCTCCAGGGGCGGATGGGGCAGGGCCGTCCAGGGGCCTTTCGCCAACGTCCGCACAAATACGTCATTTTTGTAAAGCCGCACTTCCTCGGCGTTGGAAAATGCGTAAATCGTCCCCACGTTCCCCGCCGGATAGTCGCCGATGTCCATGGGAGCACTGAGGGTCAGCACCGGCTCCCGGTCCCCCTGGCTGGCATACACGGCAGCAGCGGGCTTGGGGTTCCGGAAGGCGTCCAGCACCCCGTGATAGCACACCCGGTCCCCGGAGCCGAAGTCCCGGTGGGTGGGATAATCGAACATACACCAGGCAAAGCACCCGGCGTGTTCCCCGTCGGCTGCGGCATCGTTCTGGACCCGCACATGGCGCAGAGCGTGTTCCTGCCGGTGGGAAGCGTCGTCAAAGGGCTTGGTGGGGTACATGTGGCCGTTGCACTCGGAAATGAGCAGGGCCTTATTCATGTCCGGGGTCACGTCCTTTTTCGGCTTCACGCCGGGGGTCACCCCATTGTGGGAGAAGTCATTGAAGGCGTACACGTCCTCCAGCAGGTGGCTCTTGGAGAGATAGCGGACCCCGGAGGTCTGGCGGCTGGGGTCCAACTTATGGGCGATGGCGTTGGTCCGGGCATAAAAAGCGTCGTCGTCCTGGCTTTCGTTAATGCGGACACCCCAGAGAATGATGCTTGGGTGGTTCCGGTTTTGTAAAATCATTTCCTCCAGCATGGCGCAGGCCCGGTCCTTCCAGGCCTCGTCACCGATGTGCTGCCAGCCGGGCAGCTCCGTGAACACCAGTAGCCCCAATCGGTCGCACTCGTCCAGAAACGCCTGACTTTGGGGATAATGGCTGGTCCGCACCGCCGTGCAGGAGAGTTCCTCCCACAAAATTCTCGCATCCTCCCGCTGCAGGCTTGCCGGGGCGGCGTAACCTAGATAGGGATAGCTCTGGTGCCGGTTCAAGCCCCGGAGGAAGTAACGTTCCCCATTGAGATAGAACCCGTCGGCCCGGAACTGGGCCGTGCGGAAGCCGAACTTGGTTTCCATAACATCTTCTTCCTGACCATTCTCCCGGAGCATCGCCGCCCGGCAGGTGTACAGGGTGGTATGGCCCGGCCCCCAGCTTTGCGCTTCGGGTATCTGAAAAGAAACAGAGGGGTCCAGGGTGATGGTGTCGGCCAGAATGTAACCGTCCGGAGCAGAAATTTGCAGCCGTACCCGGCTGCCGGTGCCCTCCCAGCGGACCACCGCCGTATGCAGGTCCGGCGTTGAAACGAACAGGTCCGAAATGTACCGTTCACCCCGGCTTTCCAGCCAAACCTCCCGATAAAGTCCGCCGTAGGTGAGATAATCCACCACATAGCCGAAGGGCGGCACGGTAGGGTCCTCATGGGTATCCAGACGGACCGCCAGGGTGTTCTCCCCGGCCCGGTCAACGAGGTCTGTCACATCCAGCCGGAAGCCGGTGTAACCGCCAACGTGTTCCCCTGCCAATTTGCCGTTGACGAACAGGGTGGCCTGATGGGCGGCCCCGTCAAAAATCAGGAACACCCTCTCCGCCCCCTCCGGCACCCGGAATTTTCGCCGGTAGCCGCAGACCATCTCGTAATCCGCCGGGTCGGCGTAGTGCTGGGGAACCAGGGCGTTGGTGTGGGGCAGCCGCACCGGCTCTCCGGGGGCCTGCCAATGGGCAAACGCTTCCGTCCATTGGGTCGTGAATTCCCAGTCATTGCACAAGCTGTATTTCATCGCTCCAAAACTCCTTCCAGAAAAATATCGATCATTGTTTCCAAAGCGTTGGCATATTCCTGGGCCGTAAGGCTTTCGTCCCGCAGAAAGGCCTCGATGGACCCGGTGATCATGGTCCGCAGGATGTCAAAGGGCACGTCCCGCAGAAGTCCCGCCTGCCGGGTCTCCTCCAGAAGGGCCAGAGTCGGCTCCCAGCCGGTCTCCAGATGCAGCCGGACCCGCTCCGCCGCAGCGGGGAATTTTTCCTCCAGTTCCTCCAGACGGCAGAGATTCGTGGCCGCATATTCCTCCGGCAGGGCGATGATGACCCGGCGGAGCTTTTCTTCCAATGGGAGATTTTCTGCCAGGATGGCCCGTTTCCGGGCGTGAATGGCCCCGAAGGCATCGTCGATCATGTCCAGAAGCAATTCCTCTTTGGAGGCGTAGCGGGTGTAGAGGGTCTTTTTGCTGATGTGCAGTCTCTGGGCCAGCTGCTGCATGGTAAAGCGCAGACCCTCCTGCCGGAAAAGGTCCATGGCAGCGACGCAAATAACTTTTGTGTCCGGTCCGTCCATAAGGTCCTCCTTTGGTGTGGGATAAAATATATATGGGATGGTATAGCGGATGGCACCCCCGGCGGGGCGAAAACAACCTTCCCCTGGGGTGCGGGCAAATGGGGGAACGCCTCCCGGAAACCCAATTGCTCTGTCCGGTTTTCATTGTAATGTGGAAACCGAACGCTGTCAATGGGTTTCCGCATTTTCTGCTTTTTCCCCAATTTTAACCCCGTGAATTTATGCAGAATGACGGTGCCCAGGGAATTCCTGAGTGCCGTCATTCGGGAGAGAATGTCTTCCTTGTTTTCCTTCGCCTCCACTGCCGTCTCCATGACACGGGAAATTCTTTTCGGCGTCTCCCTCATTCTACCGATTGTCTTCGGGCTGGACGGCCTTCTCTGGTCCTTCCCGGCGGCGGACCTGCTGACGTTTATCATTGCCATCTTTTTCATCCGGCAGACCTGCCTGGAACCGAAAGATGACCTTGTTTTCCCCACCGGTTCTGATATAATAGGGAAAAAGGAGGCGGACGTATGGTTTGGTTCTGGGCAATTCTTGGAATCCTGGCAATTTTGCTGACGGGGAGCTATTTTTGCGCCCAAGCGGCGTTCCGGGTGCCGAAAAATCTGGAAAAATACCTTTATAAGCTGCCGAACACGCCCCAATACAGCCCCTACGCCAAGCAGGTCCGGGAAATGATTGACAAAGCTCTGGCCATTCCCTATGAAGATGTGTGGACCACTTCTCAGGACGGCCTCCGGCTCCACGGCAAGTTCTATCCCGCCGCCGACCCCAAGGCCCCGGTACAAATTTTGTGCCATGGCTATCAGAGCATTGCGGAGAAAGATTTCTGCGGCGGTCTGCCCATGGGTCTGGCGGACGGGTGCGCCGTGCTGATGATCGACCAACGGGCACATGGGAAAAGCGAAGGAAAATACCTGACTTTTGGGGTCAAAGAGCGGCTGGACTGCCTGTGCTGGATCGATTTTATTCGGAAAAAATGCGTTCCGGACGTGAAGATTTTGCTCTATGGAATGTCCATGGGGGCGGCCACGGTGCTGATGGCCTCCGGTGAGGACCTGCCGGAAAATGTTGTGGGCATCGCCGCCGACTGCGGCTACTCCTCTCCCCGGGCCATCATCCGCAAGGTCCTGAAGGACCGGCACATGAGCGTGGCCCTGTACCCCGTGGTCCGGCTGGGGGCCATTCTCTTCGCCCACTTCGACCCGGATTCCGTGGGGGCCGACACCGCTCTGGAGCGCTGCCGTATCCCGGTACTGCTGGTCCACGGGGACGACGACCGGTTCGTACCCTGCGACATGAGCCGGGAAATGTACCGCCGCTGCGGCTCCAAGGACAAAGAATTGCTCATCATCCCCACCGCCGGCCATGGCGCCAGCTACCTGGTGGACTATGACCGCTACCGGAAAACCGTCTCGGCGTTCCTGCAAAAAGCCCTCCATCGGGAGGGGTGAGCGGATGAAATCGATGCCGATTCTGCCTGGACAGCGCAAAGTCTTCCCCCGGGGGAAGGTGGCCACCCTTTCGGGCGGCCGGATGAGGGGCGGGACGCACCAAATCAAGGAACAATCCCTTGCCTCCCTCTCAGAGGGAGGTGACACGCCTTTTGGCGTGACGAATGTGGGGCCTCCCGTCATTTCGGGCAGTCCGAATATCGTGGATTCATTGTGATTTTTCTGCCCATAATCAGACCGCATCCCTTCCTCAAAAAGTGGCAGAAAGGGATGCGGTCTAACTGTTTTCGCAGAATTAGCGATTTTGAACTTTCCAGTGCTGATTTTCTGCAATAGCAAAAGAAACCCTCTGAAATCCGAAGATTTCAGAGGGTTTGGAGCTGCTAGCCAGATTCGAACTGGCGACCTCATCCTTACCAAGGATGCGCTCTACCGGCTGAGCTATAGCAGCATATTTCTTTGCGCTCTACAGGCAGCTTTTGTATTATACGATAGCTTCTTCTAAAAGTCAAGCATTTTTTGAAAAATAGCGAAACAATTTCACGAAAGCCGGCTGCAAAAAGAGCGTGTCGCCCGGCCGGGCAACACGCCCTTGCAAGTTTACTCTCGCATTACACCAGCTCAATGACTGCAAGCTCTGCAGCATCGCCGCGGCGAGCGCCGGTGCGGGTCACTCTGGTGTAGCCACCGTTGCGGTCGGCGTACTTGGGAGCGATCTCCTTAAACAGCTTCTGAACCACATCTTCCTTGGTCACAAATGCCATCGCCCTGCGATAAGCAGCCAGATTGCCCTTCTTGCCCAGGGTGATCATCTTCTCAACAATGGGCTGCACTTCCTTAGCGCGATAGAAGGTGGTCTCCATTTTGCCGTTTTCCAGCAAATCGGTGACCTGCTGACGCAGCAGGGCCTTTCTCTGAGCGCTGGTCTTACCCAGCTTACGAGTGCCGAACATGAACGTTTCCTCCTTTTTTGAAAGGTTGACTTAGTTGTTGCTGCCAGAATCTTCGCTGGCCAGGGACAAACCCATCATTTCCAGCTTCTTCTGCACCTCATCCAGGGACTTTTTGCCCATGTTGCGAACCTTCATCATATCCTCGCCGGTCTTACCAATGAGATCGGCGACGGTGTTGATGTTGGCGCGCTTGAGACAGTTGAAGCTGCGGACGGACAGATCCAGCTCATCAATGGTCATGGACAACTTGGCGTCGGGGCGATCCGCAGTCTTTTCCACAACCGTGGAAGACGTGGCAACGGCATCGGACAGATTGGTAAACACCGTCAGATGGTCGCTCAGAATCTTGGCGCCCAGGGACACCGCGTCCTTGGCAGAGATGGTGGAATTTGTCCAGACCTCCAGGGTCAGCTTGTCGTAATCGGTCTTATCGCCGACACGGCAGGGCTCCACCGTGTAATTCACCTTTTTCACAGGGGAATAGATGGAGTCAACAGGAATCACGCCAATGGGCATCTGGGCATTCTTGTTCCGATCAGCGGAAACATAGCCGCGGCCCTGAGAAAGGGTGATTTCCATATTGAAAGTAGCATCGGGACCCAGCGTGCAGATATGCAGCTCCGGGTTCAGAATCTCAACCTCCGCATCCGCCTTGATATCACCGGCAGTGACCTCGCAGGGGCCAACCGCGTCAATGTGAACCGTCTTAACGCCGGCGCTGTAGAGCTTGGTAATGATCCGCTTGACGTTCAGAACAATCTCCGTCACGTCCTCGGTCACGCCGGGGACGGTGGAAAACTCATGCTGCACGCCCTGAATCTTGATGGAGGTAGCGGCATATCCGGGCAGGCTGCTCAGCAAAATCCGCCGAAGGGAATTGCCAAGCGTCATGCCGTAACCGCGCTCCAAAGGCTCCACCACGTACTTGCCGTAAGAGGGATCCTCGGGTGCATCCTGACAGGTGATGCGGGGCTTTTCAATTTCTACCATGAATCAAAACCCTCCTTGGATATGTGGGGCGAGGCTCGCCCCACCAGACAAATATGCGTACAAAATCAGGGGATTGATTACTTGGAGTACAACTCGACGATCAGGTGCACAGCGATGTCGAAGTCGATATCCGCCTTCGTAGGCATAGCAACAACCTTACCCTGGAGGGTGTTCTTATCACGATCGAGCCACTTGGGGGCAGCAACAAACGCATCGTCCTCCTTCAGCTTCTTGAAGAAGGCATTGGAAGCGGCCTTCTCAGACACGGCGACCACATCGCCGGTTTTGACCAGATAGCTGGGAATGTTGACACGATTGCCGTTGACGGTGAAATGGCCATGGTTCACCAACTGGCGAGCCTGGCGGCGGGTATTGGCAAAGCCCAGACGGTAAACCACATTGTCCAGACGGCGCTCGCAGAAGCTCAGCAGCACCTCACCGGTGTTGCCCTCCGCACGGGCAGCCTTGTCATAGTAGTTCCGGAACTGCTTCTCCTGAATACCATAAACGAATTTGACCTTCTGCTTCTCAGTGAGCTGAGTCGCATACTCGGACTTCTTTGCTCTTCTCTGTCCGCCGGGGTTCTTGTTGGAAGTCTTGGAATAACCCATTGCGGCAGGAGAAACGCCAAGCGTTCTGCAACGCTTCAGCACGGGCTGCATATTCTTAGCCATATCGCAAATTTCCTCCTATTGCTTTGATCAGACGCGACGTCTCTTGGGGGGACGGCAGCCGTTGTGCGGAATGGGAGTAACGTCCTTAATCATGACGACTTCCAGACCTGCGGACTGCAGGGCGCGGATCGCAGCCTCACGTCCCTGGCCGGGACCCTTCACATAAACCTCGACGGTTTTCAGGCCATGCTCCATCGCAGCCTTGGCAGCCGTCTCAGCGGCGGTCTGGGCAGCGTAGGGCGTGGATTTCCGGGAACCACGGAAGCCCAATCCGCCGGAGGATGCCCAGCTCAGGGCATTGCCTTCCAGATCGGTGATGGTGACCATGGTGTTGTTGAAAGAGGAGCGGATATGGGCCGCACCCTTTTCAACGTTCTTGCGCTCCTTGCGGCGCTTGACAACTTTTTTCGCAGCAACTTTTGCAGCCATTGTACAGCTCCCTCCTTACTTCTTCGTGTGTGCAATGGTCTTCTTGGGACCTGTGCGGGTACGGGCATTGGTTTTGGTGCGCTGGCCATGGACAGGCAGGCCACGGCGATGACGCATACCACGATAGCAGCCGATTTCAGACAGCCGCTTGATGTTCATCGCGGTTTCACGGCGCAGGTCGCCCTCAATGACGTAGTGATGCTCAATGGCATCACGCAGCTGAGCCTCCTGATCCTCAGTCAGATCCTTCACGCGGGTATCGGGGTCGATACCGGTGACCTCCAGAACCTTCGCTGCACGAGCAGGGCCGATGCCGTAGATATAAGTCAGCGCAACTTCAATACGCTTCTCGCGGGGAAGATCGATACCAGAAATACGTGCCATATTACTTCAGCACCTCCTATTAACCTTGTCTCTGCTTGTGCTTGGGGTTTTCGCAAATTACCATAACGCGACCCTTGCGCTTGATGATCTTGCATTTTTCGCACATGGGTTTAACGGACGGTCTTACCTTCATACTGTTTAACCTCCATATGAGAACAATGTCTCTTCAATTACTTGCTTCTCCAGGTGATCCGGCCTTGGGTCAGATCATACGGAGACATTTGAACGGTTACCTTGTCACCGGGCAAGATCTTAATAAAGTTCATTCTGAGCTTGCCGGAAATGTGTGCCAGAATGGTGTGGCCGTTGCCGATGTCCACATTGAACATGGCATTGGGCAGTGCGTCAACAACAATGCCCTCAATTTCGATTACGTCGTCTTTTGCCAAGTTTTTAACCTCCCAGGTTGTTACTTTGCAGTTTCATCGCAAATGCGAAGTCAGTCGTAATTCGCTTTTGAGCGGTCCGACATCGGATGGGTTATTCCGGTGTTCTGGTCTCTGAGCGAAGGACTTCTTCTACGCTTCCGTGGACTTGCTTTGGCTGTACCACCGTCACAGCGCCGACGTTTCCGCCGCGCAC
>JALEII010000068.1 GCA_022770345.1 Clostridiales bacterium
CCCATGTTACCGCCGTGAAAGGGCGGTGTCTTAACCGCTTGACCAACGGGCCTGGTAGCGGCAATCTGATTCGAACAGATGACATACCGGGTATGAACCGGCTACTCTACCAACTGAGTTATGCCGCCATATGTGGTCAAAAGATCTCGGCACCGCCGAAATCAGCTTCCTTATTATATCCAAGCATGCCCCCTTTGTCAAGAAGAATTTCTGAATTTTTCGCAAGTTTTTTGGGAATCCTTTCCTGTGAGGTGAATTTTATGAGAAAACGGCTTCTTTACTGGCTCACCCTGTTCCTCTGCGGCGGGGTGCTGTATGTGACCATCGAGCTTCTCTGGCGGGGATGGAGCCATTATTCCATGTTCCTGGCCGGAGGAATCGGCTTTCTGCTGCTGGGGCGGCTGACGAAGGACCATCTGCCGCCCTGGGCGGAAGTCCTCATCGGGGCGGGCATTATCACGATGATCGAGCTGGCGGCGGGGCTCCTTTTCAATCGGGAATATACGGTCTGGGACTACCGGGGTGCCCCACTGAACCTCTGGGGGCAAATTTGCCTGCCCTTCACCCTGCTCTGGATGAGCGTCAGCGGCTTCGCCATGTGGGTCTATACCAAAATCGAGCCGGTGCTGCGGAAGAAGATCTGGTAAATCCCCCGGCGGGGCGAAAAAGCCCCCCTGCGCAGGGAGAGGCAGCGCGGATGTCGGTTCCTCAAAAAACGCCACCCCCCGGCGGGAGACACCTGCCTGGGGGTGGCGTTGGGCATGGGGGATACCCCTGATTTTCCTTTTTCGGGTTTTTGCTTTGTTCACTCCGTCATGCGTTTGGCGACCACTACCAGGCGGCCGTTTTCCAGATCGTGGTCGCAGGTGGACAGGGTGATGAGCTTATCGCCGTAGGTGGCCGTGACGCCGGTATCAAACAGGGCCAATTCCTTGCATTTGGCCACATAAGCGTCGAATTCTGCCGCGTCGGCGGCATCCACGAACTCGTGATAGGTGAAGCCCTCACCCAGGGTGGCGGTGGTCAGGAACACGCTGACGATTTCGTAGGTGTGATGCTCGGACACGGTATCAAATGTAAAGGTCTTATGCTCCCGCCAGAAGGACTCCTTCTTGAACTCGTCCAGCTCATGGAACATGGTGCCGTCGATCAGGTGGTGGCCGTAAATGGTCAGGTTGTCCGAGGGCTTGAATACGTCGCAGACCTCCCGGACGTAAATGGTGCCGTGGTAGTCCACTTCCTCATCAAAGTTATTGTAGAGATAATAGTTCTCCGTCCGGGACTGGACCACGGGATAGTTGATGTTCGTACCGGGAACTTCGATCCAGCCCACCAGGTCCGGGTTCCGTTTCCACAGGGTCACATATTCCGGCAGCACCAGCACGGCCTTGCCGGTCTCCGGATGAACCAGCTCCACACGGGGGTCTGCGGTGGGAGCGGTGGGGTCGTCGGGATTGGCGGGAGTGGCGGCGGAGGGAGCGGCGGCTTCCTCCTGCTGGGCCTGCTTCTTGATGTCCGCCAGGTCGTTGTAGACGGCTTTGGAGTCATGGGATACTTTATAATAGTGGATGAGCTTGTAGCCGGACACGCAGAACACGGCCAGAAACACGATCAAGAGGATGATGCAGAGTGCTCGTTTCATGGTTTGGGTCCCTCCCAGGGTAAACTTATAATATTATACCATGTCCGTATGAAAAAGTAAACCCGTTTTCCGGCGGCGGATAAGGGGCCTTTTCCTCGGGGAAGTGCTTACACCATTCCGGCGAAATCACCAAATTCTGCCGGGAAGGTGCGTTTTGCGGACGGGGGTTTTCCCAAAGTTATCCTTGCAAATGACGCCCATTTTCGGTATAATGGAGGAAACAAACTTTGGAGGCTGAAATGGCAAAGCTATATTTCAAATACGGAGCCATGGGTTCCAGCAAAACCGCCCAGGCCCTCATTACCCGCTACAACTACGAGGAGAACGACCTGCGGGTGTGGCTCGTCAAGCCCAGCGCAGACAGCCGGGACGGTGAAGCGGTCATCCGCAGCCGCATCGGTCTGGAGGGCGTGGCCCAGATCCTGTCCCCGGAGGCGGATGTGCTGGAGATTTTCCGCACGGAGCAGCAGGGCAAGTGCGATGTCATCATCGTGGATGAGTGCCAGTTCCTGACGGAAGAACAAATCGACCAGCTTCGGGCCATTGTGGATGAGCATAATGTGCCGGTGATGTGCTTCGGCCTGCGGACGGACTTCCAGTGCCGTCTCTTCGCCGGAAGCCGGCGGCTCATGGAGGTGGCGGACACCATCCAGGAAATCAAGACGATCTGCGACTGCGGGGCCAAGGCCACCGTCAACGCCCGGATCGACTCCGAGGGCCACATTGTTACCCAGGGCGAGCAACTGTTCCTGGGTGGCAACGACAGCTATATCGCCATGTGCCACAAGTGCTGGGTCCGGGGCATCCGGGAGCACAAGGTCATTCGCCTTCATGGTCAAAGAAATTGAAAAGGAGTTAATTTTATGGAACTTTCTGAAATCCTCTCCAAATGCGACCATACCCTGCTGAGCCAGACCGCCACCTGGGCGGAAATAAAATCCATCTGCGACGACGGCATGAAGTATCACACCGCATCCGTCTGCATCCCCGCCTCCTACGTCCGTCAGGCCAAGGAATACGTGGGGGACAAGCTGGCCATCTGCACCGTCATCGGCTTCCCCAACGGCTATGACACCACCGCCGCCAAATGCTTCATGGCCACCGACGCCGTGGACAACGGGGCCGATGAGGTGGACATGGTCATCAACCTGGGCTGGGTGAAGGACGGCAGGTACGACGCCGTGGAGCAGGAAATTGCCGCCATCAAGAAGGCCTGCAAGGGCAAACTCCTGAAGGTCATCATCGAGACCTGCCTGCTGAGTGATGAGGAAAAGGTCGAAATGTGCCATGTGGTTACCCGGTCCGGGGCCGACTACATCAAGACCTCCACGGGCTTCTCCAAGGCGGGTGCTACCTTCCACGATGTGGAGCTGTTCGCCGCCAACGTGGGTCCCAACGTGAAGATCAAGGCCGCAGGCGGCATTTCCTCCCTGGAGGATGCGGAGAAGTTCATCGCCCTGGGCGCCTCCCGGCTGGGTACGTCCCGCATCGTGAAGCTGGCAAAGGCTATGGAAGCGTAAAATGCGCTGAAATATCATAAAAATCTAACTAACAGGAGGAGACCCCAATGTTTCAGACACCTACCCCCCACATTTCCGCCAAGCCCGGCGACTTCGGCAAGACTGTGCTGATGCCCGGAGACCCCCTGCGCTCCAGATTCATTGCGGAGCATTTTCTGGAAAACCCCGTGCTGGTGAACAACGTCCGTGGCGTTCAGGGCTACACCGGCACCTATAAGGGCGTGAAGGTCAGCGTCATGGCCTCCGGTATGGGGATGCCCGCCATCGGCATTTACTCCCACGAGCTTTTCAACGGCTACGGCGTGGAGAACATCATCCGGGTGGGCTCCGCCGGGTCCATTCAGGAGCATATCCATCTCTATGACCTGGTGCTGGCCCAGGGCGCCTGCACCGACTCCAACTTCGCCGCTCAGTTCCATCTGCCCGGCACCTTTGCCCCCATTGCCTCTTATGAATTGCTCTCTGCGGCCGTGGAATCTGCCAAGGAGCAGAAAGCAACCTATCATGTGGGCAACGTGAACTCCTCCGACGTGTTCTACGGAGATCACGAGGGCGTGCCGGAAGGACTGGACAGCGTGTACGGCCTGAAAAAGATGGGCGTCATGGCCCTGGAAATGGAGGCCGCCGCCCTGTACATGAACGCCGCCCGCTACGGCAAGCGGGCATTGTGCATCTGCACCATCTCCGATCACATACTCACCGGGGAGGAAACGACCTCGGAAGAACGCCAGACCGCTTTCACCACCATGATGAAGGTGGCTCTGGAAACAGCAGTTAAAATGGAAGGAAAGTAAAGCAACATGAAACGCGTATTCTTGATCGTGTTGGATTCCTGCGGCTGCGGGGCAGCCCCGGACAGTGAAAAGTTCGGCGACATCGGGGTGAACACCCTGCGCTCCTGTGCCACGTCCCAGTATCTCTCCGTGCCCAATATGATCTCTCTGGGCCTCAGCGACATCCCCACCGTGGACTATCTGCCCACGGAGGCCCATCCCACCGGCGCTTACGGCCGCATCCAGGAGCTGTCCGCCGGTAAGGACACCACCATCGGCCACTGGGAAATTGCCGGCCTGGTATCCCCCCAGCCTCTGCCCACCTATCCCAACGGATTCCCTGAGGAGGTCCTGAAGCCCTTCCGGGAGGCTACCGGCCGGGGTGTACTGGCCAATGCTCCCTGGTCCGGCACGGAGGTCATTCAGAAGTACGGCGATGAGCACTGCAAGACCGGCGACCTGATCGTCTACACCTCCGCCGACTCCGTGTTCCAGATCGCCGCCCATGAGGATGTGGTGCCCCTGGAGACCTTGTATGAGTATTGCCGCATCGCCCGGAAAATCCTGGTGGGCAAGCACGGCGTGGGCCGGGTCATCGCCCGCCCCTTTGTCGGCACCTCCGGCCACTACACCCGGACCGCCAACCGGCACGACTTCTCCCTGGAGCCGCCCAAGCCCACTCTGCTGGACGCTGTGAAGAACGCCGGGCTGGATTCCATCGCCGTGGGCAAAATTTTCGACATTTTTGCCGGACAGGGTACCACGGAACACGTCTACAACAAGTCCAACGCAGACGGCATGGCCCACACCCTGGACTACGCCAAGAAGGATTTCCACGGCCTGTGCTTCGTGAATCTGGTGGACTTTGATATGCTCTACGGCCACCGCCGGGACATTGACGGCTACGCCAAGGCCCTGACCGAGTTCGACACCTGGCTGCCCAGCCTGCTGGAACAGCTTGGCGAGGACGACATGGTGATGATCACCGCCGACCACGGCTGCGACCCGGCCTATACGGCCACCACCGACCACACCAGAGAGTATATCCCCATCCTGGCGGCGGGCAAGAAGATCAAGCCCACGGCCCTGGGAACCCGGGTAGGCTTCTGCGACATCGCCGCTACCGTGGCCGAGGCTCTGGGCGTGACG
>JALEII010000071.1 GCA_022770345.1 Clostridiales bacterium
CGGCCCTGGTTCCAGTATTGGGTGCCGATGTAGCCGCAGGTTCGCCGGGCCACATTCATCTTGCTCTGGTCCGTGTTGCCGCACTGGGGGCAGACCCAGATGAGCTTTCCGTCGGTGTCCTCCTGAATTTCAATTTCGCCGTCGAAGCCGCAGACCTGGCAGTAGTCGCTCTTGGTGTTCAACTCGGCGTACATGATGTTGTCGTAAATGAACTGCATGACCTGCAGAACGGCATCGATGTTGTTCTGCATATTCGGCACTTCCACATAGCTGATCGCCCCTCCGGGGGACAGCTGCTGGAACTCGGACTCGAAGGCCAGCTTGGTGAAGGCGTCAATTTGCTCGGTCACATGGACGTGGTAGGAGTTGGTGATGTAGCTCTTGTCCGTGATGCCGGGGATGATGCCGAAGCGATTCTGCAGGCACTTGGCGAACTTATAGGTGGTGGATTCCAGGGGCGTACCGTAGAGGGAGTAATCGATGTTCTCCGCTGCCTTCCACTCGGCGCATTTGTCGTTCATCTTCTGCATAACCTTCAAGGCGAAAGGCTTGGCGTCGGCGTCGGTGTGGGAGTGGCCGGTCATGTAGCGGACACACTCATAAAGGCCCGCATAGCCCAGGGAAATGGTGGAGTAGCCGCCGTAGAGCAGCTTGTCGATGGGTTCGCCCTTCTCCAGACGGGCCAGGGCACCGTACTGCCAGAGGATGGGGGCTGCATCAGAAAGGGTGCCCTTCAGCCGGTCATGGCGGCACCGGAGGGCCCGGTGGCACAGCTCCAGCCGCTCTTCAAAGATGCTCCAGAACTTGTCCATGTCCCGTCCGGAGGACAGGGCCACGTCCGGCAGATTGATGGTGACCACACCCTGATTGAACCGGCCATAATATTTGGGCTTCCCCGGCTCATAATTCTTGGCATTGGCGATATTATCCCAGCCATTTCCGGACCGGTCCGGGGTCAGGAAGGACCGGCAGCCCATGCAGGTGTACACGTCGCCGTGACCGGCGGTCTCACCCTTGGAGAGCTTGTACTCCCGCATTTTCTTCTCGCTGATGTAGTCCGGCACCATCCGCTTGGCAGTGCACTGGGCCGCCAGCCGAGTCAGATACCAGTAGGGAGTCCCCTCGGTAACATTGTCCTCCTCCAGCACGTAAATGAGCTTGGGGAAGGCAGGGGTGATCCACACGCCGCTTTCGTTCTTCACGCCCTGGTAGCGCTGGCGGAGCATTTCCTCAATGATGAGGGCCAGGTCCTTCTTCTCCTGGTCGTTCCGGGCCTCGTTCAGGTACATGAACACGGTGATGAACGGAGCCTGGCCGTTGGTGGTCATCAGGGTGACCACCTGATACTGGATGGTCTGTACGCCCCGGCGGACCTCGTCCCGAAGCCGCTCCTCCACCACACGGGAAATTTGCTCCTCACTGGGAGTAACGCCAAAGACCTTCATTTCCTGGTCCACGGCCCGGCGGATCTTCTCCCGGCTCACCTGCACGAAGGGAGCCAGGTGGGTCAGGCTGATGGACTGGCCGCCGTACTGGTTGGAGGCCACCTGCGCGATGATCTGGGTAGCAATGTTACAGGCGGTGGAGAAGGAATGGGGCTTCTCGATAAGGGTGCCGGAAATAACCGTGCCGTTCTGGAGCATATCCTCCAGATTGATGAGGTCGCAGTTGTGCATATGCTGGGCATAGTAATCGGAGTCGTGGAAGTGGATGATGCCCGCCTCGTGGGCGGCCACAATCTCCTGGGGCAGCAGGATGCGCTTGGTGATGTCCTTGGACACCTCACCGGCCATGTAGTCCCGCTGAACGGCGTTGATCGTGGGGTTCTTGTTGGCGTTCTCCTGCTTCACTTCCTCGTTGTTGCACTCGATGAGGCTCAGGATGCGGCCGTCGGTCGTATTGGACTGGCGCAGGAGACTGCGGGTATAGCGGTAAGTAATATACTCCTTGGCCACTTCAAAAGCGCCGTGGGCCATGATGGCCTTCTCCACCAGGTCCTGAATTTCTTCCACCGCCGGGCTGCGGCCCATTTCCTCGCAGGAAATCTTCACGCTCTCGGCGATGCGGCTGATCTGCAGCGGCGTCATGCGGACGCCTTCTTCGACGGCGTTGTTGGCCTTGGTGACGGCCATCCTGATCTTATCAATGTCAAAAACGACTTCTGCACCGTTTCTCTTAATAATTTTCATAGATGCTCTCCCTTCTGGCGCACCCTCGCAGGCCCCTTGGACCCGTTGCGCCGTGCATGGACTATTATACTAGATATTGTGGTTTTGTCAAGAGTAAATCGCTATATCTTGTATGAATTCTGAGGGACGCTGTTTTGTTCCGGTTCCGTTGGCTTTTGGCGTTCGGCCCGGCGGGAAGAAAAGTTACGGAAAATTCGGTGGACGGGGGCAGGAACGGTTGAAATACAGGAAAATCTGTTGTATAATGCAGGTAAAACTCCGCCTGACCTGTAATGGGATTTTGGGCGGGAAAAGGCGGGATTATCATGGAGACAACGATTTTTGGAAAAACGACGGGAGGCAGTCTTGCCCATCTTTACACCATCACCGGCGGCGGTGTGACTGCGAAGGTATCGGATTTCGGAGCCACACTGGTGCAGCTGTGGGTGCCGGATAAGCATGGCAATCTGGCCGACGTGGTCCTGGGCTACGACACAGCGGAGGAATATGCCGTCCACGATGGCTGTCTGGGAGCCACCGTGGGCCGCAACGCCAACCGGATTCACAACGCCGCCTTTCCCCTGGCGGGCCGCAGCGTGCAGCTGACGGCAACAGAGGGGCCAAATAACCTGCACAGCGGCCCGGACTTCTACTTCAAGCGCATGTGGCAGGTGGAGGAATACACCGAGCACACCATCTGCTTCCATCTGGAAAGCCCCAGCGGCGACCAGGGCTTCCCCGGCAATGCGGACATCCATGTGCGCTACGCCCTGACCCCGGATTCCCGTCTGGTCATCACCTATGACGGCATCTGCGACCAGCCCACGGTGTTCAACATGACCAACCACACCTATTTCAACATGGCAGGCCACGACAGAAGCGAGCTTTGCATGGACCAGGAGCTGACCATGGCCGCCCGGCATTTCCTGCCGGACGACGCCGCCAGCATCCCCACAGGCGAACTGCGCAGCGTCATCGGGACCCCCATGGACTTCCGGACCCCCAAGGCCATCGGCCGGGACCTGGACGAAAACTACGAGGCCCTTGTGCTGCAGCACGGCTATGACCATAATTTTGAGGTGTTCTGCAACCCGGCGGCCATTCTGAAGGACCCCCACTCCGGCCGGACCATGGCCATCACCACCGACTGCCCCGGCATCCAGTTCTACTCCGGAAATTTTCTGGACGCCATGGGCAAAAACGGCGTCCACTACCCCAAGCATGGCGGCGTAGCCTTGGAGACCCAATACTACCCGGACAGCGTGAACCATCCGGAGTGGAAGCAGCCCATTTTCCAGGCGGGCCAGCCCTACCACAGCGTCACCGCCTACCACTTCTATAACTAAATCCCGAAATTCAGACCTCCCCCGGAAATGCACCAAGCGACAGGATGAGCATACACTGTCCTGTAAGCACTTTTGCTGCTACATTTCTAGGGGAGGTTTTTCCTATGTCTGAAACCATGCGTGCCAATCGCTGCGACGACCCCGGAGCGATGGCCATTCACACCCGGAAGATCACCGATTCCTGCCGGGATAAGGACTGCATTGAGGACCTTCGGGTCTATCTGACCAAGGGGTCCCAGTGCCTGCTGGACACGGCCTCCAGCGCCAAGGTCCGCTGCGCCGAGCTGATGACCACCTACATCGACGTGGAGCCGGTGGCCTTCGACCGGAACCACTACTGCATTGACGTGACGTTTTACTACCGCATCCTGGCCGACGCCGTCATCGGGGCGGTACGCCCGGCCACTCTGTACGGCCTGGCGGTCTTTTCCAAGCGGGTAGCCCTCTGCGGCGAGGACAGTCACGCCCACATCTTCACCAGCGACACCCGCCTGGGCGAGCCGGACGGAGCCACGGTTCAGAGCGCCAACAAGCCCACTGCCGTCGTCGAAGTGCTGAACCCCATGGTCCTGAGTTCCTGCGTCCGGGAGGTCTGCGATTGCAAAGAAACCACTTCCTGTCAGATTCCCGGCTGCGTCCGGGGGATGTTCGACGATGAACTGGTCCTATCCGGGGACCGGCGGCGGCTGTTTGTGACCTTGGGGCAGTTCTCGGTCATCCGACTGGAGCGGGATGCCCAGATTGTCGTCCCAGTGCTGGATTACAGCATACCCACCAAGGAATGCTGCGACAATCCCGGCTGCACCGAAGACCCCTGCGAGCTGTTCTCCAAGATTCCCTTCCCTGTAGGTCAGTTTGCCTCCCGGTGCTGCGACAACAAGCCCAAAGGGGACAAATGCTGCTATACCACCACCTAAAAACAGCAAGACTTCCCGCCAAAGCGCAAAAAAGCCCCAAGGCCGAAGCCTTGGGGCATGAATTTTGGCAAGGACCGGAATTACTCGCCGATGATCTCGGTGACAACGCCGGAACCGACAGTACGGCCGCCCTCACGGATAGCGAACCGCAGGCCCTTCTCGATAGCGATCGGGGTGATCAGAGCTACGTCCATATCAACGTTGTCGCCCGGCATGCACATCTCTGTACCTTCCGGCAGAGTGATAACACCTGTAACGTCAGATGTACGGAAATAGAACTGCGGTCTGTAGTTGTTGAAGAACGGAGTATGACGACCACCCTC
>JALEII010000013.1 GCA_022770345.1 Clostridiales bacterium
CCGCAGGGGCAGGGGTCGTTGGGTCCCACTTTATGGGCCTTCCGGATGGGCTGGGGCTTTGCAGCAGACTCCGGAGAGCCGCTGGCACCCGTCTCCTTTGCCACCTTTTCCCGCTTTACTTCGTTGCTCGGGTTCAGCCGCACCAGGAACATCCGCCGGACAGTCTCCTCCCGGATGGCAGTAATCATGGCCTGGAACATCTCGTAGCCTTCCTCTTTGTAGGCGATGACCGGGTCATGCTGGCCGTAAGCCCGCAGGCCGATGCCCTGCTTCAGGTCCTCCATGGCGTCGATATTGTCCATCCAGTATTCATCGACCACCCGCAGCATGACCACCCGCTCCAGCTCCCGCATGATGGGCGCGCCGTAGGCGGCCTCCTTCTTCTCATACTGAGCCAAAGCAAAGTTGTACAGGCTCTCGGACAGGGAATTTGCGTCGGCATTTTCGGGAATCTCATAGGTCCCCTTGGGGAAATAAATGCCATCAAATTTGGCAACCGCTTCCGCTGCCCCCTCTCCCTGGCCGAAGGCCTCGGCACAGGCGGAATCGATGGTCTCACGGAGCATGGACAGGATATTCGAGCGCAGGTCCTCCCCGTCCAGAACTTTTTTCCGCTGGGCGTAGATGACTTCCCGCTGGGTGTTCATCACGTCGTCGTATTCCAGGACGTTCTTTCTGGCCCGGAAATTCCGGCTTTCCACGCTCTTCTGGGCATTTTCCACAGCGCCGGAGAGAATTTTTGCATCAATGGGCGTATCCTCGTCCAGGCCCAGGGAATTCATCAGATTCATCACCCGGTCGGCGGCGAACAGCCGCATCAGGTCGTCCTCCATGCTCAGGTAGAACCGGCTCTCGCCGGGGTCGCCCTGACGGCCTGCACGGCCGCGGAGCTGATTGTCGATCCGGCGGGACTCATGGCGCTCGGTGCCGATGATAAACAGGCCCCCGGAGGCGCGGACCTGTTCGGCCTCCGTGCGGATCTCGTCTTTATAGCCGGCAACAAGATCCTCGTATTCCTTCCGGACCGCCAGAACCTCCGGGTCGCTGGTCTCGGAATAAGCGTTGGCCTCCTGCAGAAGTTCTTCCGGAATCTCCTTCTTCCGCAGGGCCGCCAGGGCCAGGAAGTCGGCGTTGCCGCCCAGCATAATATCCGTGCCACGTCCGGCCATGTTGGTGGCGATGGTCACGGCCCCATATTTACCGGCCTGGGCCACGATGGAAGCCTCCAGTTCGTGGAACTTGGCGTTCAGCACGTTATGAGGAATGCCCTCTTTTTTCAGCATTTTGCTGAGCAATTCGCTCTTTTCGATGGAGATGGTCCCTACCAGCACCGGCTGGCCCTTGGCGTGGCATTCCTTCACCTGCTCCACAATGGCCCGGTACTTGCCTGCGGCGGTCTTGTAGACCACGTCCGGGTGGTCCTTCCGGATGACGGGCCGGTTGGTGGGAATTTCCACCACATCCAGATTGTAAATGGCGGCGAATTCCTCCTCCTCGGTCAGGGCCGTGCCGGTCATACCGGAAAGCTTGTCGTAGAGCCGGAAGAAATTCTGGAAGGTAATGGTGGCCAGGGTCTTGCTTTCCTCGGCGACCTTCACGCCCTCCTTGGCCTCGATGGCCTGATGGAGGCCCTCGTTGTAGCGTCTGCCATACATGAGACGGCCGGTAAACTCGTCCACAATGATGATCTGGCCGTCCTTGACCACATAATCAATGTCTTTTTTCATCAGGCCCCGGGCCTTCATGGCCTGGTTGATGTGATGAGAAATGGTGGCATTTTCCGGGTCCGCCAGGTTTTCCACGCCGAAATATTTTTCGGCCTTGGCAATGCCGGAAGCGGTCAGGGACACGGTCCGGGACTTTTCGTCTGCGAAGTAATCGCAGTCGTAATCGTCCTGGACTTCCTTTTCGTCGGTCTTGGCAAAGACCTTTTTCCGGAGCGTAGACACGAAATAATCCGCCATTTCGTAGAGCTTGGAGGAATTTTCGCCCTTGCCGGAAATGATCAGCGGGGTCCGGGCCTCGTCGATCAGAATGGAGTCCACCTCATCCACAATGGCAAAGGCGTGCTCCCGCTGGACCAACTCCTGCTTGTAAATGGCCATGTTGTCCCGCAGGTAGTCGAAGCCAAGCTCATTGTTGGTGCAGTAGGTGATGTCGGCGGCGTAGCCCTTCCGGCGCTGGTCGGCGTCCATGCCGGGAATAATGAGGCCCACACTCAGGCCCAGGTAACGGTACACCTTGCCCATCCATTCGCTCTGGTACTTGGCCAGATAGTCGTTGACGGTGACGATGTGGACCCCCCGGCCCGTCAGGGCGTTCAGGTAGGCAGGCAGGGTGGCAACCAGGGTCTTACCTTCGCCGGTTTTCATCTCGGCAATACGGCCCTGATGCAGAATAATGCCGCCCATCAGCTGCACGGGATAGGGCCGCAGGCCCAGCACCCGGTCCGCCGCCTCCCGGACGGTGGCAAAAGCCTCCGGCAGCAGGTCGTCCAGCGGCTCGCCCTTGGCCAGGCGGTCCTTGAACGCAACGGTCTTGCCCTTCAGTTCGGCCTCGGAGAGGTGCTTGTACGTCTCCTCCATACCGAGAATTTTATCCACAGTCGGCTGAATCTGACGGATCTCCCGCTGGGAGCGGGTGCCGAAAATTTTCGTAAACAGTCCCATAGATGGTCTCCTTTTCCTTTGCACTGTCCATGAAAGCGATATTTCCTTCATTATAACACGTTAGAGCGGGAATTTATAGTAGAAATTGTAAATTTAATGGCGGTATGCACCGCACAAATGGCGATGCTCTGTAGGGGCGGCGGCATGCCCCGCCCCTACAATGCCACGCCGGAAGTCCCTGTCAAAACTTCACTCCGCTTCGCCGGTCAATCCATCCTGATACAGACCCGTGATCCGCACATTCTTCACTTCATTATGCCAATTTTCGTCCGTTTTCACATAGACTTTGCAATAATTCGGCGCATGGCCCGTGGCATATTCCCCCTGGTTTTCCTCAAACAGCACCGCCTGCACGCTGCCAAGCAAGCCCTTGAGATACTCCATGCGCAGCTCCTGGGCTACGCCGATGGCCTCCCGGCTCCGCTGCTCTTTCACGGCGTTGCCATGCTGGCCGGGCATCTTGTCCGCCGGGGTCCCCGGGCGGCGGGAGTAGGGGAAAATGTGCATATCCGCAAAGCGGCACCGGCGGATAAATGCCAGACTTTCCGCAAATTCCGCCTCTGTCTCCCCGGGAAAGGCCACGATCATGTCCGTAGTCACGGCACAGCCGGGGAAAAATTCATTTAACAAATCTACACTTTCCAAATAACGTTTCGTATCATATTTCCGGTGCATCCGTTCCAGCACGGAATCAGACCCGGATTGCATAGAAAGGTGGAATTGCGGGCAAAGATTCGGGTATTTCGCAATTTTTTCGCAGAATTCTCTGGTGATGATGCGAGGCTCCAAAGACCCCAACCGGATGCGGACCTGCGGCACAGTCTCGCAAAGTGCCGCCAAAAGAACAGACAACTCCGGTTTCCCCGGCAGGTCCCGGCCCCAGGAAGCGATCTCGATGCCCGTAACCACGATCTCCCGGTAGCCCCGGTCCGCCAGTTCCCTGGCCTGCGCCACGGCCACGTCCAGCGGTGCGGACCGGACCGGACCACGGGTGTAAGGGATGATGCAGTAGGTGCAGAAATTCGTACAGCCGTCCTGAACCTTCAGCATGGCACGGGTCCGTTCCTCCAGCCCTCCGGCGGGCAAGACCTCAAACTCCCGGCGCCGCAGCGCAGCGTCAACCTTTTCCTGTTTTTCGCCGCAATTCAGGGCTTTCAGCAACATTTCCACAAATTCTTCCCGGCCGGCACTGCCCCCCAGAACGTCCACGCCCAGGGCTTTCAGGTCCTCGGCGGCGTGCTGGGCATAGCACCCGCACACGGCCAGCAAAGCCTGTGGATGCTCCCGGCGGCAACGGCGCAGCATGGCCCGGCTCTTTTTGTCGGCCACGGCGGTAACGGAGCAGGTGTTCACCACATAGGCGTCGCAGTCCCCCTCGAAAGCGCCGATCTCCTGGCCCCGCTGGAGAAGCAAGCGCTCCATGGCCTGGGTCTCATATTGATTCACCTTGCAGCCCAAGGTGTAAAATCCAAATTTCATTGTCAGATTCACCAAAACTTCCTGTCAAAAACCGGCACAATCAGCGGTTTGCCTATTGAAAATCACGAAAAATGCAGTTATAATATGTTTCGTTGTTGAAATGAACGCTTCACACGCCCCGTCTGTGGGCATTTTTGAATATGGCTCTTGTAGCACCGTCCTGGGAATACTCAGGGCGGGTTTTTTTATGGTTTTTTGGGGGAAATTCCCCCGGCGGTGCGTTGTAGGGGCGGCGGCATGCCCCGCCCGCCCGAATTCTATACGCAGGAATGGCGAGGTGTAAGGCTTCCCCTGGAGGGGAAGCTGGCAGCCCACAAGGGCTGACTGATGAGGTCGAAGCTGGCGATTCTCACCATAGGTTGGTACTACACTGTTCCCTTCGACCTCATCCGGTCCGGCTTGGGCCGGACCACCATTACATATTACAGCTTCACGCCGATATCTCTTATTTGCTTCAGCAAGCCCACATGGGGGCGGCCCTCGTCGGGCAGCTGGGGGAAATCGTAAGCCGCATAATTATTGCCCTCGATGATGGCCGGGCCGTCGGGGGTAATGCACACATCCCAGCCGATGTACTTCACCTGGGGCACCACCAGCGCCGCCTTTTTCACCAGCTCCTGGGCTTCCCGATAGTAAGGCACATGGAATCCCTCAAACCGGACCCCGGTCATGGGATGGACGTCCACGGTGTACGTTTCGGAGGTATGGCCCGGTCCTGTAACCACGCCGGTCTCCAGATCAAAATGACAGGCAAAGCCGCCGTTTTCCAGATTGTCCACGAATTTTCCGTGGTTTCCGGTTTTCAGAACAGCGTAAAGCACATGGGGGACCCCCTCGTGGACCAGCGTCACCATCCGGAAACAGTTGATGGAATAGGGATACAGGCGGCTCATCTCCGGGTGCTGGACGATCACATCCTCAGTGACGCCGAAGTTGTGGGCGGGGTCGAGAATATAGTCGCAGGCGGCGTCGATGCTGTCGAAATCCGCCATTTGCAGCTTCTCGATGCCCTTGCCGCACTCGCCCTCGGAGGGCTTGCATATAACCTGCGTCCGCTTGGACAGGAAATCGTACAGCTCCTGCCGGGTGCATTCGCTCAGGTCCAGGAATTCCCGGTGCAGGAAGTCCTTGAACACATGATAAAACTCGTTTTTGTGGTCAAACAGGTTCGTATAAGCCGGATCGTTCATCATTTTGTGCAGCTTCCGGTTCTTCATCCGGGTCATGTAGGTGGCCCGCTCCGCCGCCGTCATGTCGTAAAAGGCAAAGATCATGTAGTCATAATAACCGGCACCGTATTTTGCGGCACAGCCCAGCATATCGAAGAAAATGGCCGCCTTGGGCTTGCCGCAGCGTTCATGAACCGTGTCGATGCAGTGGTTCATTTTTTCCAGCCGCATTCCCCGGAGCACCCGGGTCAGATAGGAAAGTTCCATGGAAGTATCTCTCCCTTTCGCAAATTTCCCCGTCATTATACGTCCCGGATGCGGGAAAGTCAATGCTTTTCGGGAATAAGCCGGATTTTCCAGGGTAAAATACTCCAAAAAAGGAGGCTTTCCCCATGATTTTATCTTATTTGCGGACCATCGTGCTGTACCTGGTACTGATCCTGGCGATACGGGTAATGGGCAAGCGGCAAATTGGCGAAATGGAACCGGCGGAATTTGTCGTCACCATGCTGGTGGCCAATCTGGCGGCCATCCCCATGCAGGACGGAGGCATCCCCCTTCTCTCGGGGCTGATCCCCATTCTCACGGTGCTGAGCGTAGAACTGGTGCTGTCCGCCGGGGCGGTGCTGAGCATCCGTATCCGGCGGATTTTGTGCGGAAAACCGGTGATTTTAATGGAAAACGGGAATTTCCTTCCGGAAAATCTCAAAAGCACCCGCATTACGCTGGACGAGCTGACGGGCCTGCTGCGGCAGAAAAATATTCTCGATCCCCGGACGGTTCAGTATGCCATCCTGGAAACCAACGGGGAATTGTCCGTGTTTCCCTTCCCGGCCAACGCCCCGGCCAGCGCCAAGGATGCCGGCGTTCAGGCCAAGGAAGCGTATCTGCCGGTGACGGTCGTGTCCGACGGGAAAATTCTTACGGGAAATCTGGAAAAGGCCGGAAAGAACGAAAAATGGCTCAGAAATGTCCTTTCCGACTTGAAAACCGATGTAAAAAATACACTGCTTTTGACCGTTGACCCGAAGGACGGGCTGATTTTTTACCCAAAGGGAGGCAGAAAATGAAGCGGCTGTGGGTAGGAATCATCCTTTTGCTGATACTTCTGACAGGGACCCTGGCCGTCACCGGGGCCATGAACCGGATTTATGCGCCCATGGTGGAGGCCCTGGAAGCGGGGGATCTGGAGGCGGCGGAGGAGCGTTATGGGCGCTGGCGGGACCTGACGGCGGCCTTTGCGGATCACGGACCCATGGAGGAAATGGACGCCCTGTTTGCCCGGGCGGAAATTTGTGAGGACGCGCAGGAGCGCAAGGCCCTCTGCGCCGAGCTGGCCCAACGTGCCCGGGCCATGTCCAATGCCCACAGCCCCACCTGGTGGAATTTGCTGTGAATTTTCCTCCGGCAGAAAGCCTTCCCCTGGGAAAAAAAATCTCACCCTCCCGGGTGAGATTTTTTCCTTTTATTCTGCATCTCTGGCGGAGACTTCCGGCTTGGGGCGAATTTCGCCTGCGGCGGACAGGGCCATCTTGGTCAGCATCGGGCCCACCAGTTCATAGATCAGCACCGAGAACAGCACGATGTTCCGGATCAAGGCACCCTCGGCTCCGAACTCGGCTGCCACGGTGACGCTCATGCCCAGCGCCACACCCGCCTGAGGAAGCAGGGTGATACCCAGGTACTTTTCCACCGTGGGGGGGCACTTCATCATCCGGGAGCTGTAAGAGGCACCCAGAATTTTACCGGAGGACCGGGCCAGAATGTAAGCAAGGCCAATGCCCACAACAGCCAGGTCACCAAACACCCGCAGGTCCAGCTCGGCGCCGGACAGCACGAAGAACAGCACGTTCACCGGGGCGGTCCACTTGTCGGTCTTGTACATGATCTCCTCGGAGAAGTCGCAGAGGTTGCAGAACACGGTGCCGCACATCATGCACACGAGAAGCGAAGAAAATCCGATCTCCAGGTCGCCCCCCAGGGGAATTTCCAGCTTGGCAAGGCCCGCAGACAGGGCCACAAAGGCCACCGCCAGGCTCAGCCGCTTGGAGTTGGAGTTGAAGAATTTTTCCACAAGGCTGAACACCCAGCCCAGCAGGGCACCCAGACCCACGGACAGGATGATCTCCAGCAGGGGGTTCACAATGACGCCCACCAGGCTCACCTGTCCGCTGGACAGGGCCTTTGCGATGCCGTTGGACACGGCAAACACCACAAGGCCCACCGCATCGTCCAGCGCCACCACGGGCAGCAGGATGTCCGTCAGGGGACCCCGGGCCTTATACTGGTTGATAACCATGACGGTAGCCGCCGGTGCGGTAGCCGTGGCGATGGCGCCCAGTACAATGCAGGTGGACACGGGCAGCTTCTCCGGCCCCAGAAGGACGTGGAGGCCGATGAGGACCAGGTCCACCATGGCGGTGGCCGTCAGGGCCTGGAAAATGGCCACCACCGTGGCCTGTCTGCCGGTTTTCCGCAGAGCATCCATGCGGAATTCACTGCCGATGGAAAAGGCAATGAAGCCCAGAGCGGTGTCGGACACCAGACCCATGGCCTCCACAAAGTCGAAGCTGGTGAAGCCCAACCCCGGAATACCCAGCCGGCCCAGACACAACGGGCCCACCAGAAGGCCCGCCACCAGATAACTGGTCACGTCGGGCAGGTTGAATTTGGAAGTGAGCCGGGAAAGAAACAGCCCGGCGAACATGGCTATGCCAATGGCAAGTAAGTACTCCATGACGATCCCTCGAATCCTAAAAAATACGACTCTATTATACCAGTTGAACGGAAAGTTGCAAGGGGCTAAATTCAACAGAATTTAGCCCCTTCTTGCTTGAAAACAAGTAAAAATTCAGATAACCTGCAAAATGGTCTCAAGCAGACTCTGGAACGTGGCGTGGACCCGGTTGGCGGTCTCCACCACCTCGCTGTGATCCAGCTTTCCGGGCAGGACTCCGGCGGCCATGTTGGTGATGCAGGACACGCCCACTACCTGCATTCCGCAGTGTCCGGCCACCAGAGCCTCCGGTACGGTGGACATACCCACGGCGTCGGCCCCCACAATGCGGGCCATGCGGACCTCGGCAGGGGTCTCATAGTTCGGGCCGGTGAACATCATGTACACGCCCTCCTCCAAAGGGATCCCCGCCGCAGCGGCGGCTGCCTTGATTTTCGTGCGGAGTTCGGCGGTGTACAAGTCGGAAACGTCCGGGAACCGGGGTCCGAAGGCGTCCAGATTCGGCCCGATGAGGGGGTTCTGGCCGGAATAGTTGATGTGGTCGGAAATGAGCATCAGGCAGCCCTGAGAGAAGGACGTATTCACGCCGCCGGCGGCGTTGGTCAGGACCAGCTGCTTCACGCCCATGGCCGCCAGCACCCGAACAGGCAGGGTCAGGGTCTGCTGGGAGTAGCCCTCATAATAATGGAGGCGGCCTTGCAGGGCGACGACTTCCCGGCCGCAGCGCCGTCCGAATACGAAAGCGCCGTTATGCCCGGCCACGGTGGTCTGGGGGAAGTTGGGAATGTCCTTATAGGGAATGCGGACAGGGTTCTCCAAGGTGTCGGCAAAGTCGCCCAGACCGCTGCCCAGAACCAGCGCCACCGTGGGCCGGTTGGTCACATGGGTGCGCAGATATTCCGCCGATGCGGTGATGGTTTCCTGTAATGTCATAAACATGCTCCTTTTGTTGGAATTTTCAGCACGCTCTTGGCCGCCGAATTTCATACGCAGGAATGGCGGGGCATTGTAGGGGCGGCGGCATGCCCCGCCCGCCAGTCTACAATTCCAGAGTAGTTAAAATCGACGCTGCAACTGATGGGACAGAGCAAAGGCTTCCCCTGGAGGGGAAGCTGGCGCAACGTCAGTTGCGACTGATGAGGTCG
>JALEII010000008.1 GCA_022770345.1 Clostridiales bacterium
GCGTCCCGCCAGTAGGCTTTGGAGAAGGGAGAGGTGTAAAGGACTGTGGATTTGGGTTTGTTGGACATAGAAAATTCCTCCTTTTTCTGCGGCGACGGACTGCTTCCCAGGGGCGGCAAAAGGAACCCCCCTGCGTGAAAAACACGCAGGGGGGAGTATTTGCTCACCATCCGGGCAGGGTACAACAAAAACAAGCCGACCGTTCGCCCGACTGAGTATCGTTGCATCATAAAGGAGGATGTTCCACCAATATGGGCAGCGGGTGCGGATCTCCTATCGCGGACAACGTCCTTCGTCTGCCAGACAACTCCCCATTTTGGCAGCACTTCACGCAGGAGGCCCTACTCTGTACGACGGTACTATACACGATTTTTCCCGAATTGTAAAGACCCTGGATGAAAATTTTTCTTTTTCTTCCGGGTTAATGAAAAATTAAAAAAATAGGTGGAGACAATCGCCGTTATGTGTGATATACTATCGGAAACGGGGTGTATCTTCACTCCCGCAAGACAGACATATGAGGAGGCGTTTTCCTTTGAAATATTGGCGCGGTTATCTGACGGCGGGCATTTTCGGCTTCTTTACCTGGATGCTGACCCAGTTTGCCAAGACCCATGAAGAACTCATCGATATGTTTTATCCGTATGTATCCCGGATGGTGCAGAACACCCTTTCCGCCTGGAGCAGCGCCGTCAGCTATCCCGTCTGGCAGGTGCTGGCGGCGGTGGGTATCCTGGTCGTTATTGCCAGCATCGTGCTGATGGTCATCCTCCGGTGGAATCCCATCCAGTGGTTCGGCTGGGTGCTGGCGGCGGTGTCCATCGTGTACTTCCTGCATACGGGCATCTATGGCCTGAATTCCTATGCCGGCCCTCTGGCTGACGACATCCGGCTGGACGAGGAGGAATATACCCTGTCCCAACTGGTGGATGCAACCACGTATTATCGGGACAAGGCCAACGACCTTTCCACCCAGATGCCCCGGAACACCGACGGCAGCCTGAATTTCCCGGATTTCGACACGCTGGCGGCTCAGGCCGACAACGGCTTCCGTCACCTGACCTATGACGATTACTACCCCGTGTTCGCCGGAGACGATTCTCCGGTGAAAAAGCTGGGCTGGGCAAGCTTTTATACGGCCTCCGGCATTACCGGCGTGACCATGGGTCTCACCGGCGAGGCGGCGGTGAATCCGGAGGTTCCTGCCGTTTCTCTGCCCTTTACCATGTGCCATGAGCTGAGCCACCGGCGGTGCATCGCCCTGGAGCGGGACGCCAACTTTGGCGCTTACCTGGCCTGCCGGGCCAACGACAGCACCCAGTTCCGGTATTCCGGCTATTTCATGGCCTATCGCTATTGCTATAACGCCCTGGTCAGTGCCGGCGGCAGCGTTCAGGCCCAGGCCATTTCCTCCGGCGAAACGGCGGAGCTGACCCGGGATCTGGCGGATTACCGGACCTTCTTCGCCCAGAAGCAGAGCGCCAAGGCCACCAAGGTGGCCGATAAGGTCAACGATACCTACATCAAGGCCAGCGGCGACAGCTCCGGCGTGGCCTCCTACGGGGAGGTCTGCGACCTGCTGGTGAACCTGTATCTGGAAGAGGAAGTCAAGCCCAACATGGTGGAGCCGGAACCCACTTTTGACCCCCTGGATAAGTCCCAGGTGGATTTGGGCGACCTGTTGGGAGACTGGGGGTAAGCCATGCGGGAGACCCTGAAGGAAGCCCTTTCGGCCATGGAAATTACCCTGCCGGAGGCGCGTATTGACACCCTCTGTACCTTTGCACAGCGGGTCATTGCGCAGAACGAAGTGATGAACCTGACGGCCATCACCGAGCCGAAGGCCGTGGCGAAATTACATCTGGCGGACAGCCTGACGGTGCTGAAATGTGCCGATTTGGCGGGAAAAAGCCTCATTGACGTGGGCTGCGGCGCAGGATTTCCCGGAGTACCGCTGAAAATCGCCTGTCCGGAGTTAAACCTGACCCTGCTGGATTCTTTGGGAAAACGGGTCCGGTGGCTGGAAGAGACCCTGCCCACACTGGGGATCCATGCGGAATGTCTCACCGGACGGGCAGAAGAACTGGTCACGGACCGGCGGGAAACTTATGATTTTGCCACCAGCCGGGCTGTGGCGAGACTGAATATCCTGTTGGAGCTGACGGCTCCCTTCGTGAAAGTGGGCGGAGCGGTCCTGGCCTTGAAGGGCGCAGCGGCTCAGGAGGAATTGGACCAGGCAAAAGGTGCCGTTCAGAAGCTGGGATTGAAGCTGGAGGACAAAAAGACCTTCCCCATCGACGGTGCCAACCATACGGTCCTGGTCCTGCGTAAAATCGCTCCCACACCGTCAAAATACCCCAGAAGATACGCAAAAATCAAACAATCACCCCTGTAAAAAGCAGGAAATACCAACACCGGAGGACCCCCTCCGGTGTTTTTTGCGCTGTCGGAGCGGGAAAACGGCCCCCTGTGTAGGGGAGCCGCTGCCCCACCGTCAGATTTTACCCTCACGCCGGGAGCCAACGCCCCGCCGGGGTGCGTGATCGGTTCTCTGCCATTTCGGAAAATGGTATAACAAACCGGACCGAACATGCTTGACTTTTCGGCGAAAAATGGGTAAAATGAGATCGATATACCATATCCCTGTCGGGGGGATGACTTTATCGATTTTTCCGCATCACACAGAACTACTTACTTAGGAGGAACACACTTTGAATTGGGATCGTTTAACCACCGTTGAAGAGATGGAAGCGGCCACCAACTCCCTGCTGGAAAACGGCAAGAAGGTGGGCGCTGACTCCTGGCAGCAGCGGGTCAAGAACCAGACCCCCCATTGCGGCTTCGGCGAGGCAGGTACCTGCTGCCGGATCTGCTCCATGGGCCCCTGCCGGATCACCCCCAAGAGCCCCCGTGGCATCTGCGGCTGCGATGTGCACGGCATCGTGGGCCGGAACTTCCTGCGCTTCGTGGCGGGCGGCTCCGCTACCCACTCCGACCACGGCCGGGAGATTTGCCACACCCTGTATGAGAGCAAAGAGGGCGGCGCTTACCAGGTCAAGGACCCGGAGAAGCTCATCCGCATTGCCAAGGAATGGGGCGTGGAGACCGAGGGCAAGGATATTTACGATCTGGCCCATGAAGTTGCCGAGATGGCCCTGCTGGAGTACGGCAAGCCCTTCGGCACCCAGCGCTTCCTGAAGCGGGCACCCGAGCACACCCAGAAGCTGTGGCATGACGCCGGCATCGAGCCCCGGGCCATCGACCGGGAAGTCTCCACCGCCCTGCACATGACCCACATGGGCAACTCCTCCCTGCCGGAGGCCCTGATCCGTCAGTCCCTGCGCTCCGGCCTGTCCGACGGCTGGGGTGGCTCCATGGCCGGCACCGAGTTCTCCGACGTGCTGTTCGGCACCCCGAAGCCCGTGGATACCACCGCCAACATCGGCGTTCTGGAGAAGGACCAGGTGAACATCATCGTTCACGGTCACGATCCCAGCCTGTCCGAAATGGTGGTTTACTACGCCAATGACCCCGAAATGATCGCGCTTGCCAAGAGCGTGGGTGCCAAGGGCATCAACGTGGCCGGTGTGTGCTGCACCGCCAACGAGGTGGCCATGCGCCACGGCATCCCCATGGCCGGTAACTTCCTGAGCCAGGAGAACGTGGTCCTGACCGGCGCCTGCGAAGCCATCGTCGTGGACGTGCAGTGCATCTTCCCGGCTCTGGGACCCCTTAGCAAGTGCTTCCACACCAAGTTCATTACCACTTCTCCCATCTGCCGGATGCCCGATTCCGAGTTCATCCAGTTCTCCGCCGATTCCGCTGCCGAGAATGCCAAGGCCATCGTGAAAATGGCTGTGGAGAACTTCAAGAACCGGAAGAGCGAGCTGGTGAACATCCCCAACCAGGTCTCCAAGGCCCGCGTGGGCTACTCCCTGGAAGCCATCGTGAAGGTCCTGGACGGTGTGGCCAACACCCAGGTGGACCAGATGGGTACCACCAAGCCCCTGCTGGAGTGCATCACCTCCGGCGTTCTCCGGGGCGCTGTGGCCATGGTCGGCTGCAACAATCCCAAGGTGCGCCCGGACTACGCCCACATTGAGCTGATGAAGAAGCTGCTGGAGAACGACATTATCCTCATCGTGTCCGGCTGCTCCGCCCAGGCTGCCGCCAAGGCGGGCCTGATGGACCCGGACCTGGCCAAGGAATACTGCGGCGCCGGTCTGAAGCGTGTCTGCGAGCTGGCGGGCATTCCTCCGGTCCTGCACATGGGCTCCTGCGTGGATATTTCCCGTATGATGCTGCTGGCTGCCGAGCTGTCCAAGGATTCCGGCGTGCCCATTTCCAAGCTGCCCGTGGTGGGCTGCGCTCCCGAATGGATGTCCGAGAAGGCCGTGTCCATCGGCAACTACGTGGTGGCCACCGGCATCGACACCTTCCTGGGCGTTGACCCCTATGTGAAGGGCTCCAGCGAGGTCTGCGAGCTGCTGACCGGCGAGCACGGCGTGAAGGATTGGGTCGAGGCCAACTACACCGTAGAGCTGGACATTGACAAGCTGGGCGACATGATGATCGAGCGCATCGAGCAGAAGCGTGCCGCTCTGGGCATCTAATATGAAAGTAGCGATTACCGGCAAAGGCGGGGTGGGCAAGACCACCCTGGCCTCCACCCTGGCCCGGCTCTACGCCGACGAAGGCCGGACCGTTCTGGCCGCCGACGTGGACCCGGACGCCAACCTGGGCCTGGCCTTAGGGCTGAGCCAGGAGGAAGTGGACGCCATCGTTCCCATCTCCAAAATGCGTACTTTGGTGGAGGAACGCACCGGTGCCAATGAAGCCAATAAATTTTTCAAGCTGAATCCCTATGTGGCCGACATCCCGGAAAAATATGCCAAGGACATCAACGGCGTGAAGCTGCTGGTCATGGGCACGGTGGATGTGGGCGGCAGCGGCTGCGTCTGCCCGGAGCACGTGATGCTCAAGGCCATCCTGTCCAGCCTGACCTATCGGAAGGACGATGTGGTCATTATGGACATGGAGGCGGGCCTGGAGCATCTGGGCCGGGGGACGGCCGCCAATATGGATCAGTTCATCGTGGTCATTGAGCCCGGCTCCCGGAGTGTCCAGACCTACCGCAACGTGAAGCGTCTTGCGGCGGACCTGGGGGTGAAGCGGGTGCGGGTGGTGGCCAATAAGATCCGCTGCGCCGAGGATGAAGCTTTCATCCGCTCCGCCATTCCTGCGGAGGACCTGCTGGGACTCATTCACCTGAATCCGGAGATCATGGACGCCGATCGGAAGGGCCTGTCCCCCTACGATTGCAGCCCCAGCGCCCTGGCGGAGATCCGGAGCATCAAAGCCATCTTGGATCAAGACGAAAAATAGGAGGAAATACCGTGACTTTATTTGAAAGAGTATTTGGCGGCAACGACGCCGTTTACGGCCTCACCGAAGCTGCCATTGACAATGCCATCGCCCAGTACGGCGAGGGCCAGGCCGTGTCCTTCCCTGACACCGCTTACTCTCTGCCCTGCTACTACGCCGTTACCGGCACCAAGGTCTCTACCCTGGGTGAGCTGAAGGCCGCTCTGGCTGTTGTGAAGAGCCTGATGACCCGGAACAACCGGCTCAACGACGCCTTCATGTCCGGCGTGGCTACCGCCCTGTGCGCCGAGTTCATCGAGGTGCTGAAGTACATCAACGGGGCCACCCCGTATGAGGCCCCCTGCTATGGCCACCTGTCCGATGCCGTTATCCGGAACCTGGGCGTGCCCCTGGTCACCGGCGACATCCCCGGCGTGCCTGTCATTCTGGGCACCGCTCCCTCTGCCGACGAGGCCGTGGACCTGGTGAAGAGCTACCAGAGCCAGGGTATGCTGGTGACGCTGGTGGGCGGCATCATCGATCAGCTCCAGGAGAAGGGCTACAAGACCGGCGACAATGTCCGCATCATCCCTCTGGGCAAGGACGTAACCTCCGTGATCCATGTGGTCTCCGTTGCCCTCCGTGCGGCCCTGATTTTCGGCAACATTACCCCCGGTGACGCTGCCGGTCTGATGAAGTACACCATGGAGCGTGTGCCTGCCTTCGTCAACGCCTTTGCGCCTCTGGATGATGTGATTGTGGCCTGCGGCGCCGGCGCCATTGCCCTGGGCTTCCCGGTCATCACCAACGAGCAGGAGAACATCTTCCGGGTTCCCAAGAGCCTGATCGTGCAGCCGGACGTGACGAAGTTCAACGCCACCTCTCTGGAAGCCCGTGACATCAAGATCAAGATCACCAATATCGACATCCCCGTGTCCTTCGCCTCCGCTTTCGAGGGCGAGATCATTCGCCGGGGCGATATGCAGGTGGAAGTGGACGGCTCCCGTGTGGACTGCTTCGAGCTGGTCCAGACCAAGGAGGCCTCCGAGGTGGAGGACCACAAGATCACCGTGGTCGGCCCCGAGATCGACGAGATCCCTGTTGGCTCCAAGATTTCCATGAGCTACACCGTGGACGTGGCCGGTAAGGCCATGCAGCCGGATTTCGAGTCCGTTATGGAGCGGAAGTTCCACTCCTACCTGAACTGCATCGAGGGCGTTATGCACACCGGCCAGCGGGATATGATCCGTATCCGTATCTCCAAGGCCGACTTTGAAGCGGGCTTCAAATTCCGGCATCTGGGCGAGGTCCTGTATGCCAAGCTGAAGAACGAGTTCGAGGCCGTTGTGGATAAGTGCCAGGTGACGATCGTTGTGGACGCCGAGAAGAACGCAGAGCTGCGCCATCACGCCAACGCCGTGTTCGCCAAGCGGGACGACCGCCTGAAGTCCATGACCGACGAGTCCGTGCCGGTGTACTATACCTGCATCATGTGCCAGGCCTTCTCTCCCAGCCATGTGTGCATCGTGACTCCGGAGCGGCTGGGCCTGTGCGGCGCCGTTTCCTGGCTGGATGCCAAGGCCACCAATGAGCTGGACCCCACCGGCCCCTGCCAGGTCGTTCCCAAGGACCGCTGCATCGACGAGAACCTGGGCCGCTACGAGGACGTGGATGAGGCCGTCAACAAGTATTCTCACGGCGCTCTGGAGCACGTGACCCTGTACTCCCTGTTCCAGGATCCCATGACCTCCTGCGGCTGCTTCGAGTGTATCTGCGGCGTGGAGCCGGTGTCCATGGGCGTGGTCATCACCTGCCGGGAGCACGCCGGCGTGACCCCGCTGGGCATGAGCTTCTCCGAAATGGCCTCCATGACCGGCGGCGGCGTTCAGACCCCCGGCTTCATGGGCCACGGCAAGCAGTTCATCTCCTCCAAGAAGTTCCTGAAGGCCGAGGGCGGCCTGGGCCGTATCGTCTGGATGCCCAAGGAGTTGAAGGACCAGGTCCGGGAGCGTCTGGATCAGTCTGCATTCGAGCTGTACGGCGTGGAGCACTTCACCGACATGATCGCCGACGAGACCATCTGCACCGAGGACCCCGAGCAGCTGCTCAATTACCTCTCCGAGGTGGGCCACCCCGTGCTGGGCATGGAGCCCTTCGATATGTAAGCGTTTCTGATGTAAACATTACCGAATCACCAAAAAGCAAAGCGTCCCGCGGGAATTTCCCCGCGGGACGTTTTTCATGCCCGGATGTTAAAAATCCCCCGGTGAGACGAAAAAAGCCTTCCCCTGGAGGGTGGTGCTCCGCGCAGCGAATCCAAAATCTATATGACTGCCAGTGGCAGTCATACCGCTACTATGGTGGTCCGGCAACGCCGGACCGGATGAGGTCGAAGGTAGCAGCGTCGTACCATCCCATGGTGATAATTCTTTGCTTCGACCTCATCAGTCGCAACTGACGTTGCGCCAGCTTCCCCTCCAGGGGAAGCCTTTGCTCTGTCCCATCAGTTGCAGCGTCGATTTTTACCGCTCAAATATCGTTACCAAGCGGGCGAGGTATGCCTCGCCCCTACAATGCTACGCCGGGGGTGCGCTGCTTTCTCCAAAAAATCACCAACGGCCACGGGAAAAATCCCGTGGCCGTTGGCTTCAAATAGAAAGGGGTAAATTATGAAACGCCATGAACGGATGCTATGCTTCATTCGTTCACGGAAGCTCCCTTTACCGGGTGGTCTCCACAGCAATCTCGCCGGAGATGATCCGGTCGGCAATCTGCTTGACCTCGTTCTTCAGGTCGTCACTGACCTGCTGGGTTGCGGATGCGTCGCCGTAGCCGATGCTCACCAGGCCGGAGGCCATATTGGCCACCCAGGTGGTGCCGAACAGGCCGCAGTTATCGCCGTCCTTCATGTACTTCTCCACAGCAATCTGGATGGACTTGCCCACTTCCTTGCACATGGAGCAGATGATCACGTCCGGGGCGATGTACTTCTGGTCGGAGTCCACGCCGATGGCGTAGAAGCCCTCGTCCTTGGCGGCCTCAAACACGCCGTCGCCGGTCTTGGAGGCAATCTGGAAGATCACGTCCGCCTGCTTCTCATGGAGGGCCAGCGCGCACTCTTTCCCGACGGCGGGGTCGTCATAGGTGTTGGCGTAGCTGACTTCCACCTTCACGTCCGGGTTCGCCAGCTCGGCACCGGCCTGATAGCCCACGATGAAGTCGTTGATGGTATCGGTATCCTGTCCGCCCACGGCGCCGATGACGCCGGTCTTGCTCATCTTGGCGGCGATGTAACCGGCAAGATACGAGCCTTCGTTCTGGGCGTAGGTGATGTTCAGCACGTTGTCCACGCTCTTGGAGGTGGCGTTATCGATCCAGATGAACCGCACGTCCGGGTACTCCGGAGCAATGGTCTCCACATCGTAGAACTCCCAGCCCACCAGCACCACGATCTTGGCGCTGTCGGCAGCGTTGCGGATCTGCTGGGCATGATTTTCGTTGTTGCATTCGATGGTCTTGACCTTCACGCCTTCCTTGGCCAGAGCGTCGCAGCCCTCCTTGGACGAATCGTAGAAGGAACGGTCGCCGAAGGTGCCCGCCACCACCAGGGCCAGGGTCAGGTCGGAATTGGTACCTCCGTTGGTCTGCTTCTCGCCGCAGGCGCTCAGAAGACCCACGCACAGCACGGCGCACAGGACCAAGGCAATGATTTTCTTCATAGGGTTTCCTCCTCTTCATTTGGAACCGGTTTCCCGGTGCTTATCTTTATTTTACAGGGAAAATGTCCGTCTGTCAATGGTATTTTTGGGAATTATAGCCAGAGAGAACATGAAAATAATTTTCAAATCTGGTGATTTTCAAAAATTATCGCAGAAAAGACGTGGACAGGGTCGTGCTGCGGCTCTCGCCGGGAGCCAGGATGGCGGCGGCGGGCTTTTCGTTCCACTCGATGCTGCCGCCCTCAGCGCTGGGCAGGCTCTCCCAGGGTTCCATGCACACGAATTTCGGCTCGCCGGGCATACTCCAGAGGAGCACATAGGGGAATTTTTCAATTTTGCAGCGGACGCTGCGGCCGGTGCCCTTCTCCGTCAGAGACAGGTATTTGCTGGAAAGGCCCACCATGCAGTGACTGTCGTTGGCAAAAAGCCGGTCATCCAGGGGAATTTCCCGGATATTTTTGCCCAGATAATAGCATTTCCCGTTGAGAAGCCCATGCGGCAGGGTCCCCAGGCACAGGGGCGATTCCAGAGAATCGAATTGCAGCACATAGTCCGCTGGGGTGTGATCCTGATCGAAAGGCAGGGCGAAGCCGGGGTGAAAGCCGATGCCGTAGGCCATGGGTTCCTCATCCCGGTTCTCTACGGTGAGGGTGTGGTGGAGGGTGTGGCCCTCCAGACGGAAGGTGGACAGGAGCCGGAATCGGTAGGGCCACTTGGCCAGAGTCTCCGGCCGGTCCGTCAGCTCCAGAATCAGGGTGTCCCGACTGTGGCTCACCAGGGCGTGCTCCATGTCCCGGGCGAAGCCGTGGGCAGCCAGCCCCTCAAAAAGCCGGCCCTTGGCGGTCATTTTCCCCTCCGGCAGCCGTCCCGCATAGGGGAACAGAATGGGTGCGTGCTGGCCCCAAACCGCCGGATCTGCCTGCCAGATGTGCTCCACGCCGTCGCATTTGCGCAGAACGCTTTTCACCTGGGCTCCGGAAGTGGTGACGGTGACGGTCAAAATTTCGTTTTCCAGTGTGAATTCCATGGGAAATGCCTCCTATATGCTTATTTTACCAGGCTGCTGATGAGGAAATAGGCCAGCACCAGTGCGCCCAGGATGATGCGGTACACGCCGAAGGCGGAGAAGGAGTGCTTGCGGACGTACTCCATCAGGCTGCGGATGATGAACAGGCTCACCAGGAAGCTGACGATGCAGCCCACAAGGAGAATCATGGTCTCGTTGCCGGTCATGGCGGTGCCGGCCTTGATGAATTTCAGGGCTTTCAGGCCGCTGGCCCCCACCATGGTGGGGATGGCCATGAAGAAGGAGAACTCCGCTGCCGCCGGACGGCTGACCCCCAGAAGAATTGCCCCCAGGATGGTGGAGCCGGACCGGGAGGTGCCGGGGATCAGACTCAGACACTGAAAGCAGCCGATGAGCAGGGCGGTCTTGTAGTCGATTTTGCCCACCTTCTCGATGACGGGCTTCTTGTTGGCGTGGCTCCGCTCCACCAGAATGAAGGCAACGCCGTAGGCAATGAGGGCGATGGCCACGGTGATGTAATGATAAAGGTGTGCTTCCATCCAGTCATCCAGCAGAACCCCCAGAACGCCGGAGGGGAGGATGGCCACGATGACCTTGGCCCACAGGTCCCAGGTGGCCCGCTTCTGGGCCGGGGATTTTTTCGGGCTGAATGGGTTCAGGCGCTGGAAGAACAGCACAATGACCGCCAGAATGGCCCCCAGCTGAATGACCACCTCGAACATGGAGTAAAATTCATCGCTGACGCTGAGCTTCACGAACTGGTTCAGCAGAATGAGGTGGCCGGTGGAGGAAATGGGCAGCCATTCGGTGACGCCCTCCACGATGCCAAAAAGAATGGCTTTGAGAATTTCAAACATGGGGTTGCTCCTTTACAGATAGATTGGATGTATGGGATGGGATGCACGCTCGATTTTGAATGTAGGGGCGCCGGGGCCGTTTGCGCCTATGATACTCTTTCCCGGCGAGAATTGCAATACCCAATTTGCCGTTCACAAATTGCCCCGTAACTCTTTACAAATTGTTCACTTCATTTCCGGAAAACCGACTATAATAAGGGAAAAGAGAAAGAAAACAGGAGGGATACCTTATGGCCGTTTCCGTATTGATCGTTGAGGACGATCACAATATTTCCGAGCTTCTGCAAATGTACCTGGAAAAGGAGGGCTACACCGTCGCCGCAGCTTACGACGGCGGCGAGGGTCTTGCCAAATTCCGCACATTGAAGCCCGATCTGGTGCTGCTGGACGTGATGATGCCCGTGATGGACGGCTGGTCCGTGTGCAAGGCCATCCGGGCCGAAAGCCAGACCCCCATTATCATGCTCACCGCCAAGGGCGAGACCAGCGACAAGGTCTCCGGGCTCAAGTCCGGTGCGGACGATTATATCACCAAGCCTTTTGAAATGAAGGAGGTCCTGGCCCGCATCGAGGCGGTCCTGCGCCGGTCCACCGGAGCCGCCGTGGAGAAGAAAGAGCGCAAGTTGACCTTCGACAATCTGGTGATCGACATGGACGCCTTCGTGCTGACCGTAAAGGGGCAGAAAATCTATACGCCCCCCAAGGAAATGGAGCTGCTTTACTATCTTGCTTCCTCTCCCAACCGGGTGTACACCCGCAACCAGCTTCTCGATGAAGTCTGGGGCTTCGATTATTTCGGCGATTCCCGGACCGTGGACGTGCACGTCAAGCGCCTGCGGGAAAAGCTGGAGGGTGCCAGCGATCAATGGTGCCTGAAAACCGTCTGGGGCGTGGGGTATAAGTTCGAGGTCAACCAATGAGATCCACCTTTTCCCGGATGTTTTTTCCGGCGGCCATCGTGCTCCTGGCGGCTCTGCTGCTGGTGGGCACGTCCTTCCGGGCGCTGACTGCCAACTATCTGGAGAAAGACGCCATGAACCGGCTGAAAACCAACGCCACCGCCATTGCCGAGCTGGCCCGGGTCTATGAGAATTACGACTCCGACCCCCTGAACAACACGGAGTTTCTGGTAAACCTGACCGTCAGCGCCCAGGTCTCCGGTGCGGACGTGGTCATCTGCGACGCCGCCGGCAAGCTGCGGATCTGCTCCGATGCCCCCTTCGGCTGCACCCATCAGGGACAGATGCTGGACAGCAGCTACCTGTCCCGGGTTTTGACGGACGGCATTGCCGAGGACACCGGCACCGTCACCAATCTTTATGACGACGCCCGGTATGTGGTCAGCATGCCCATTCCCGGCACCGACGGCACGCCTGCCGGGGTGGTCATGGTGTCCAGCCCCACGGCCGACACCATGGAAATGCTGAAAAAAGTCACGGATATTTATCTGTTCGTGTCGATTCTGGTGGTTCTGTTCGCCGTCATGATTATGAGCATCTTTGCCCGGCAGCAGGCCAAGCCCCTGCAGGAAATGGCCAAGGCTGCCAACGCCTTCGGCCACGGGGATCTGAAAGCCCGGGTCCAACTGGACGGGGCCCACACCGAGGAAGTGGACGAACTGGCCCTGGCCTTTAATAATATGGCCTCGTCCCTGGAAAAGAGCGAGTACCAGCGGCAGGAATTTGTGGCCAACGTGTCCCACGAGTTAAAGACCCCCATGACCACCATCGGCGGCTATATTGACGGGATGCTGGACGGGACCATTCCCCCGGAAAAGCAGCGCCACTATATGTTATTGGTCTCTCAGGAGACCAAGCGCCTGAGCCGTCTGGTCCGCAGTATGCTGGACATTTCCCGCCTGCAGGACCAGGGGGGCATTCCGGAGGAGCAGAAGGTCCGCTTTGAGCTGACCGAGTGCGTGGGCCAGGTGCTGATCACGTTTGAGCAGAAAATCAACGCAAAAAGCCTGGATGTCAGCGTGGATATGCCGGAGCATCCGGTGTACACCCGCGCCAACGAGGATTATATCACCCAGGTCATTTACAATCTGGTGGACAACGCCGTGAAATTCTGCCCGGAAAAGGGAACCTTGGGCCTGAAAGTCCGGGAGGGCAGCACGAAGGTTTACGTTTCCGTATCCAACGACGGCGACACCATCCCGCCGGAGGAATTGCCCCTGGTCTTTGACCGGTTCCACAAGCTGGACAAGAGCCGCTCCCAGAACCGGGACGGCTGGGGCCTGGGATTGTATATTGTCAAAACCATCGTCTGCTCCCATGGAGAGGACATCAGCGTCACCAGCCGGGACGGGAAAACGGAGTTTACCTTCACCCTGCCGCTGGTGAATTAAGGGAAAGGAGGAGCCTATGTCGGACGATTATCCCGACCGGGATTACCCGGAATCCGCAGAATATCAGCAGCAATCCAAGAAAGAAAAGGACCCCTGGGACTGCGGCGTGTACCAGACCGGCTCCACCCGGCCTCCCAAGGACCACACGGCCCTGTTTGCCATCCTGCTGGCAATGGTCATTCTGCTTTTCGGCCTGGTGAGCTTCCTCAGCGCCCTGCGGGTAAAGCAGTTCAAGAATAACCTGGCTTCCCAGAAAAATGCCGACTCCAAGGGCCCCATTTCCATGTTCCAGCCTACCACCGAGCCCACGGAGCCGGAGGCCACCACGAGCGTATCCGCCCAGAGCGAGGTCGGGGTGGACCTGATGCCCGCCCCCGCCGCCGTGGAGAACCGGCCGGAGGAAAAGGGCCTGTCCTTACAGGAGATTTATTCCAACGTCATTGACAGCGTCGTCTCCATCACCGCTGCCTCCGCCGACGGCTCCACCTCAACCGGCACCGGCGTGGTTTTCAGCGGCGACGGCTATCTGGTAACGAACTGCCATGTGATTTCCGGTGCCGACACCGTCACCACCCTGTTTACCGACGGCCGGGAATTGGATGCGGCCATCGTGGGCCAGGACCGGATGACCGACCTTGCGGTGCTGAAGGTGGAAGCCACGGACCTGAAAAGCGCAGAATTCGGCGATTCCTCCACCCTGCGGGTGGGCGATCTGGCTGTGGCCATCGGGGACCCCCTGGGCGTAACCCTCCGGGGCACCATGACCGACGGCATCATTTCCGGTATCAACCGGGACATCACCGTAGGGGGGCGGACCATGACTCTGATTCACACCACCGCCGCCCTGAATGAGGGCAATTCCGGCGGCCCCCTGCTGAACTGCTACGGGCAGGTCATCGGCATCAACACCATGAAAATTGGCGACTACGTTTCCTCCGCCGGTGTGGAGGGGTTGGGCTTTGCCATCCCCAGCACCACCGTAAAGGAAATCGTGGAGCAGCTCACCAGCCAGGGTTATGTGTCCGGACGGCCCAGCCTGGGCCTACGGTGCAGCAGCGTCCCCTATTTCTATCAGGCTTACTACCATCTGCCCTCCGGGGCCTATGTGACGGAGGTCTTTTCCGGCAGCAGTGCCGAGGCGCAGGGCATCCAGACGGGGGACATTCTCCTGAGCCTGGACGGGAAAAACGTCTCCGGCGGCGACGACGTGACGCAGATTCTCTATAAAAAATCCATCGGCGATTCCCTGACCGCCATCCTCTACCGCAGCGGCAAGCGCTATGAACTTACCCTGACCGTGGAAGAAAACGTGTGGAATTAAGCCGAGGCCCCCTCACCCGAGGGGGGCTGTCGTGGCCTTACCCGGAAGTAGGGAGTCGGTCCCTCTGAGAATAGCCTTCCCCTGGGGGTTGTGCCCCGCGCAGCGAATAGAAATAAACATGACTGCCGGTGGCAGTCATACCTCTCCTAAGTGGCCCTTTAGGGCAGACGGATGAGGGGCGAGACGCACTCCCGGCGTAGCACGGTAGGGGCGAGGCATGCCTCGCCCGCTCGAATTTTATACGCCAAACCGGCGAGGCGTAAGGCTTCCCCTGGAGGGGAAGCTGGCAGCCCGCAAGGGCTGACTGATGAGGTCGAAGCTATCAATTTTCGCCATGGGTTGGTACAAACCTGTGACCTTCGACCTCATCCGTCACGCTTTTGGCGTGACACCTTCCCCTCCAGGGGAAGGCTTTTGCTCCGCCGGTTTGATGTATGGAATTCGGCGCATCGGGGCATGCCGCCGCCCCTACAGCGCCTCGCCATTCGCTATCCGAAGCCTGTTAGATTACACCCCCTCAGTCACGGGCTTTTGGCCCGTGACAGCTCCCCCTACACAGGGGAGCCAGCGCCCCGCCGGGGGTGCATCTCT
>JALEII010000032.1 GCA_022770345.1 Clostridiales bacterium
TGGAAGGGAAGATGCTTGTGTGTTATGGGATATTCGTATTGCGGATGCTTATAAACACAATGGTATTGGACAAAAGTTGTTAGATATGGGTGTTTCGAATGCTAAAAAAGATGGATATCAACAAATGATTATTGAATGTCAGAATAACAATGTTCCAGCATGCAAGTTTTATCAAAAACAAGGAGCTGTATTATCTAAAATAGATATGTATGCTTATTATTTGGAACCCGAAGTAAGAAATGAAATTCAATTTATATGGTATTTAGATATTTAGACAAATTCCAATTTGTCGAACTGATAAAGAGCGCACTTCTATACACCTTTCGGTGTACTGTGCAATCTGCGATTTTGCGCAGCACCAAAGCCTCCCTTGTGTAAAGGGAGGTGGCACGGCGTAAGCCGTGAGGTCGGGATTGTCATGCAGCCAAAGCACAATAAGCAGTTGGTTCCTTTGGCGAAACAGCTGCGAAAAGAAATGACCAAGGAAGAACGCCAACTCTGGTATGATTTTCTGCGTTCCTACCCTGTCCGTTTTTCCAGACAAAAGGTGTTGGGAAAATATATTGCTGATTTTTATAGTGCAGAAGCAAAACTTGTCATTGAGCTGGACGGTTCTCAACACTATGAGGGAAGAAATGTCAAAAAAGATGCAGACCGCACCGCTTTTCTGGAGGAGTATGGTCTGAGAGTCATTCGTATCCCCAACAACGAAGTCGGCAGAAATTTCCGTGGAGTTTGTGAGTATATCGATGCTGCGGTAAAGCAATCCCTCAGTCAGCTTCGCTGACAGCTCCCTTTACACAAGGGAGCCTTGGGCGCTGCCGCGCCAGTGCATAACATAAAAACCGACCTATGATCGTAACCATAGGTCGGTTTAACTGTTTTACGAACACCGCCCAGATCCGGGAGGCTGTGTTTATTTTAATCTCTTTTCCAATGTCTGTGGGGACAGGGCAGTCAGGTGGACGTGCTCCATGCCGTACTCCACGGTCAGGACGAAGGATTTCGGCAGGTCGTCACAGGGGACGACGCTGCCCTCCTGTTCCGCACGGTTTAAGAATTTCCGGGTCCGGGCGGAAATCGTGGTATTATCCATGTCGAAAATTCCGATAATGGACCGGTCCCGCAGGGCCATGTCGCTTCCGATATTCACGTACATAGCCTTTACATCCCCCGTAATTTCTGCCACTCTCCCACGGCCAGCTCGTCGCAGCGGTTATTGTTGGGGTTATCCGCATGGCCCTTGACCCAGTGGCACCGGACCTGATGCACCTCGCACAGGTCCAGGAGCCTGCCCCAGAGGTCCGGGTTCAGGGCGGGCTTTTTGTCGCTTTTCACCCAGCCACGACTTCTCCAGGACTTGGCCCATCCCTTGGAAAGGCCGTCAATCACGTACTTGGAGTCGGAATAGAGTTCCACGATACAGGGTTCTTTCAGCTTTTCCAGGCCCATAATGACCCCGGTCAGCTCCATGCGGTTATTGGTGGTGCTTTTTTCGCCGCCGGACAGCTCCACCCGATGGGGGCCGTATTCCAGAATGGCCCCCCAGCCTCCGGGGCCGGGGTTTCCGGAACAGGCGCCGTCGGTGTATAGGGTCACGGTCTTCAAGCCTGTTCCTCCGGAATTTCGGCAGTTTCTTCTTCCGCCTGGGGGATGCGCTCGATGCCCACCAGCTTGTTGCCGTCCTCGATGCGCATGACGATTACGCCCTGGACGTTCCGGCGGTACACATTGATGGAAGATGCGGGGATACGGATGATGACGCCGCCGTTTTCGATCAGCATCACATCATCCTTTTCGTCAACGACACGGCACCCGGCCACCCGGCCGGTCTTATCGGTGAGGTTATAGTTCTTCAGGCCCTTGCCGCCCCGGCTCTGGGGCAGCTTCTCGCCGTTGGGGCCAAGCCGCAGATACTCCCACAGCTCCGTGCGCTTGCCGTAGCCGTTTTCCGTGACGGTCAGCAGGGTCTTGCCCTCCTCGGCCTTCTCGGCGCCCACCACATAGTCGCCCTCGCCCAGCCAGATGCCCCGGACACCCGCAGCGGTCCGGCCCATGGGCCGCACGTCCTGCTCGTTGAAGCAGATGGCCATGCCGTCGGCAGTAGTCAGGAGAATGTTGTCGTTGCCGTTGGTCCGGATGACGTTGATGAGGTGGTCCCCTTCGTCCAGGGTCAGGGCACGGATGCCGCCCTTCCGGTTGGTTTTCAGGGCAATGAAGGGCAGCCGCTTCACGGTGCCGTTTTTCGTGACCATCATCAGGTACTCATCGTCGTGGAACTCACGGGTCACTACCATAGCGGTGACACTTTCACCCGGCTCCAACGGCAGGATGTTCACCATGGCCGTACCGCGGGCGGTGCGGCCTGCCTCGGGAATCTGATAGCCCTTGCGGTGATGAACCTGGCCCTGATCCGTGAAGAAGAGGATATGGTCGTGGGTGGAGGCCACGCTGAGCATCTTCACGAAGTCCTCATCCTTGAGGTTCTGTGCGTTCACGCCACGGCCGCCCCGGTTCTGGGTCCGGTAGGTGTCCACGCTCATGCGCTTCACATAGCCCTGATTGGAGATGGTGAAGCAGCAATCCTCTTCTTCAATGAGGTCCTCGATGTCGATTTCGTCCTCCACGTCCTGAATTTCCGTGAGCCGGTCGTCACCGTACTTGTCCCGAAGGGCGATCAGCTCGTCCTTCAGGATGCCCCGGACCAGCGCCGGGTCCTGCAAAACCTTCTGATAATAGGCGATCTTTTCTTCCAGTTCTTTGTATTCCGCTTCCAGCTTCTCCCGTTCCAGACCCTGCAGGCGCTTGAGCTGCATATCCAGAATGGCCTGGGCCTGCACCTCGGACAGGCCGAAGCGGCTCATCAGGTTTTCCTTGGCCTGGTCGTAGGAATTGCGGATGATGTGAATGACCTCGTCGATGTTGTCCTGGGCAATGAGCAGACCTTCCAGCAGATGCGCCCGCTCCTGGGCCTTCCGCAGGTCGTATTTCGTCCGCCGGACGATGATTTCTTCCTGGAAGGTCAGATATTCATCCAGAATCTCCCGCAGGGACAGGACCTTCGGCTGGGACTGGTTCTTCACCAGGGCCAGCATATTGATGGCAAAGGTGGTCTGCATACTGGTCTGGCTGAACAGCCGGTTCAGCACCACCTGAGGATTGGCATCCTTTTTCAGCTCAATGACGATGCGCATACCGGTCCGGTCCGTCTCGTCCCGGATGTCGGAAATGCCGTCCAGGCGCTTGTCGTTGACCTGGTCGGCCATGTTTTTAATGAGCATCCGCTTGTTGACCTGATAGGGAAGCTCCGTGACGATGATTCGCGTCCGGTTCTGGCCGAACTCCTCAAAATGGGTCCGGGAGCGGAGGGTCAGACGGCCCTTGCCGGTAGCGTAGGCCGCACGGATGCCCGCCCGGCCCAAAATAATGCCCCTGGTGGGGAAGTCCGGGCCGGTGACGTATTCCATCAGGTCCGGAAGGGTGATTTCCGGGTCGTCCAGAACGGCCACGCAGGCGTTGATGACCTCCGTCAGGTTGTGGGGCGGGATGTTGGTGGCCATGCCCACAGCGATGCCGCTGGAGCCGTTCACCAGCAGATTGGGGAACCGGCTGGGCAGGACACGGGGCTCTTTCCGGGTCTCGTCGAAATTGGGGTCCCAGTCCACGGTATCCTTGTCGATTTCCCGGAGCATTTCGTTGGCGATCTTGCTCATGCGGGCCTCGGTGTAACGGTAGGCGGCAGGGGGGTCGCCGTCCACGGAGCCGAAGTTGCCGTGGCCGTCCACCAGCATATAGCGCATGGAGAAGTCCTGGGCGAGCCGCACCAGGGCGTCGTACACGGAAGCGTCGCCATGGGGATGGTACCGGCCCAGCACGTCGCCCACGGCGGTGGCGCATTTCCGGTAGGGCTTGTCGGAGGTCAGATTGTCCTCGTACATGGCGTAGAGAATCCGCCGGTGGACGGGCTTCAGGCCGTCCCGCACATCGGGCAGCGCCCGTCCGACGATCACGGACATGGCGTACTCGATGTAGCTCTTTTTCATTTCGTGAACAAGCTCCGAGGTGACAATGGTCTGGTCGGGATATTGAATGTCCTCCGGCTTGTAGTCTTTCCTGTGTTGTGCCAAAAGAATGTCCTCCTTTTGCAAGTAAAGCGGTTATGGATACGGGAGCGTTTCCCGGAACAGGGGGAGCGTGGGCGGGACGCAGTAACGGCGATGCACTGTAGGGGCGAGGCATGCTGCCGCCCCTACAGTGCCCCGCCAGGGGATTGCAGGGAATTCGGCGCATCGGGACATGCCTCGCCCCTACAAAGCCCCGCCGGTCAATCTACCCCTTAATAATCCAAATTCTCCGCATATTTGGCGTTTTCTTCGATATAGTCCCTTCTGGGCTCCACTTTTTCGCCCATGAGCAGGGTGAAAATTTCATCCGCATGGGCAGCGTCCTCCAGCTCGATGCGCCGTAGGGTCCGCTTCTCCGGGTCCATGGTGGTCTCCCACAGCTCGTGGGGGTTCATTTCGCCAAGGCCCTTGAAGCGGTTGATGGTGATGTTCACGTTGGGATTGCCGCCCCGCATTTCGGCGGAAATTTTGTCCCGCTCGGCCTCGGAATAGGCCACTCTTGTGGTCTTGCCCCGGGTCAGCTTGAAAAGCGGCGGCACGGCGGAGTACACATAGCCGTTTTCCAGAAGCGGCCGCATGAACCGGAAGAAGAAGGTCAGAAGTAATGTCCGGATGTGGCTGCCGTCCACATCGGCATCGGCCATGATGACCACTTTATGATAGCGCAGCTTCTTGATGTCAAAGTCCTCGCCGATTCCGGCGCCCAGAGCGGTAATCACCGGCTGCAGCTTGTCGTTGCCGATGACCTTGTCCTCCCGGGCCTTCTCCACGTTCAGCATTTTACCCCAAAGAGGCAGGATGGCCTGAAACCGGGAATCCCGGCCCTGCGTGGCGGAGCCGCCTGCGGAGTCGCCCTCGACGATGTAGATTTCCGTCAGGGCGGGATCGGATTCATTGCAGTCCCGCAGCTTGTCCGGCATGGCCGCACCGCCCAGAGCGGTTTTCCGGCGAATGGATTCCCGTGCCTTCCGGGCGGCTTCTCTGGCCCGGTTGGCCATCATGGCCTTGTCCAGAATGGCCCGGGCGGTCTGGGGATGCTCCTCAAAATAGGTGGTCAGCTGGTCGTTTACCACGCCGTCCACCAACGTCCGGATGTAGGCGTTGCCCAGCTTGGCCTTGGTCTGACCCTCGAACTGAGCATCCGTCAGCTTCACGGAGATAATGGCGGTGATTCCCTCCCGGCAGTCCTCGCCGGAGACCTTGTCATCGCCTTTGATGATACCGCTTTTCACACCGTAAGCGTTCAGGACTCTCGTCAGGGCCGTCTTGAAGCCCGTCTCGTGCATACCGCCCTCCGGGGTGTGGACGTCGTTGGCAAAAGACAGAAGAAATTCGTTGTAGCCGTCGTTGTACTGCACGGCGATCTCGGCGGAAGCGTCCCCCTTGGTGCCGCTCATGTAAATAACGTCGTCGTGAATGGGGGTCTTGTTCCGGTTGCACCAGCTGGCAAATTCCCGGATGCCGCCCTCGTAGCACATGGTATCGGAGACTTTTTCGGCGTCCCGCGCGTCGGTGATGGTGATGCTCAGACCGGC
>JALEII010000061.1 GCA_022770345.1 Clostridiales bacterium
AAAAGTGTTATTCGTCTGCCACGGCAATATCTGCCGGTCGCCTATGGCAGAATTCATTCTCAAAGATATGGCCCGGCGGGCCGGGGTGGAACAAAATTTTGAAGTGGCTTCGGCGGCGGTGAGCTGTGAAGAACTGGGCAACCCGGTCTATCCCCCCGCACGGCGGGAGCTGGCCAAGCACGGCATTTCTTGTTCCGGAAAGACCGCCCGGCAGGTCACTCCGGCAGACTACGCCCATTACGACCGCATTTATTACATGGACCGCAGCAATGCCCGGTATTTAGCCCGGATGCTCCCCGCCGATCCGGAGAAAATCCGGCCCCTGCTGGACCGGGACGTGGCCGACCCCTGGTACACCGGGGACTTTTCCGCCACCTGGGAGGACCTGGTGGAAGGGTGCAGCGCCATTCTGGAGGAATTCAAATGATCGACAAAAATCGCCTGGAACAGGAGCTTTCCCAGCTTCCCCTGTACATTTACAGCAACATTGACCCGAAAAGTCTGGAATTTGCCCAGCGGGTCCGGTACATCTGCGAACACGACTGCCCCATGTACGGCAAAAGTTGGGCCTGCCCTCCGGGGGTGGGCAGCGTGGAAAGCTGCAGGCAAAAGTGCGAACAGTACGCCAACTGCCTGCTCATTGGAACCATCACCGAAGTCCCCGACATTGCGGACACCCAGGCCTGTCTGGCCACCCGGCCGGCACACGAAAAAGTCACAAATCAGGTCCGGGACCTGCTCCGGGAGCAGGGGGTGGAGCCTTATGTACTGTCCACGGAGTCCTGCGCTATATGCGAGCGCTGCGCCTATCTGGACGGTCTTCCCTGCCGCCTGCCAGGGAAAATGCACCCCTGCGTGGAGAGCCACGGCATCAACATTCTGCCCACCCTAGAGGCCCTGGGAGTCCCCTTCCAGTATGGGGAAAACGTGGTCAGTTGGTTCTCCTTGCTTTTCTACAACGACTGAAAAATCGCCATCCGATTTGATCGGATGGCGATTTGCCTATTTCGACATTTTTTCGCCGGAACGACGGCGATAGCGACGGCGGCGAGGCCGGGGTGCTTCCGGCTGGGCCTTGTCCGCACGGCGGGCGTAGGCCTCGGCAGCCTGGGAATCCGCCTCGTATGTCAGGCGGCTGACCCGCACCATGCCGTCCTCCCGGTCGGAAATACGGACCCGGATGAGGAATTTCCCATGGTCCGGGCAGGCGGCCAGATCCATATACCGGTGTCCCGGTTGGGCAAACCACCGGGAACCCAGCATCTGTCGCTGGCAAATGGGGCATTTGTTCTCCGAAGTGGCCATAGCAGACAAGGCCTGCTCCCGGCTCTCGTAGCCATAGTAGACCTTCCGGGCGATACAGCCGGGCAACTCCGCTCCGTGGAAGCCGTCCTCGTGGCTTTTCAGGGCACGGCCATACTCCCGGATGCCTCGTTCCAGATCCAGCCTGGCGCAGATCAGGGCCGTATGGTATGCATCCCCCAGGGCGTCATGGGCCGGGCGGGTGCTTTCGATGCCGAACATATCCATAGCGGTTTTCAAAGCCTTCTGGGCGGTGGATCCGTCGGTCTGGGCATTGAAGATCATCTGGGCATTGTACCATCGTTCGGTCCAGCCCTCCGGCAGATCGAAAAGCCGCAGATTCTCCCGCAAAATCATAATGTCGTCAAACCCCCAGGTCAGGAACACCGGGGCCTCCCCGCACCAAGTCTCAAAATGCTCCATAGCCTCCGGAAAGGGGATGCCCTCCTCCTTCAGTCGGGTCTCCTTGATGCCGGTGAGCTTGCTGACCCGCTTATTCAGCTTCCGGTAGAATTTCGGCCGCACCATCACCTGGAATTCATCCGCCACCTGCTGGTCCGCCGTCAATCGCACGGCACCGATCTGAATGATCTCCCCACGGATGGACACGGGCAGAACTTTTTTTGCGGAGGGAGAACCGGGCCAAGGCTGATTCCACTCCATATCCAGCACAATATAATTCATAGCCGCAACCTCTTTACACATTCTCTCCTTATCCTATCACACTCCGGGGAAAGTGTAAACAGGAAGTTCCGAAAAAGTTCATTTTTTCCCATCCGGCTGCTGCCAGCCGGGGCCTTTTCCGCAGACCGGGCAATGCTCTGGCAATTCGGCAGTCTCGTAAACGTAGCCGCAGTTCATGCACCGCCACATCCCCTCCTGGACCTCTGCACTGCTAAGTCCCCGCTCCAACCGGCGGAACAGTCGCTCGTGGCCTTCCTCTGCACGGGCAATGTGGGCCCAGAGCCGGGCGGTGCTGTCGAAGCCCTCCTCGGCAGCCACACGGGCAAATTCCGGATAGAGGACGCTGTACTCCTTCCGCTCCCCTTCCGCCGCATAGCGGAGGTTCTCCGCAGTAGTACCGGTCTCCATGGAGAAGGATTCGGTCAGGTCCGGGATGGTTCCGGAGATGCCCAGCGCACACAACTCCCGAAGGAGGCACTCGGCGTGGACCGCTTCGTTGGCGGCAGTTTCCTCAAAAAGCCGGGCGATGCGCTCTGCACCCTCCTGCCGGGCAATGCACGCATAGATGTTGTACCGGGTCCGGGCCTGAGACTCCCCCAGAATGGCACAGGCCAGATTCTTGACAGTTTTTTTCGCCGAGGCCGGGGTCGGTTCCGCCTCTGGCGCTGGGGCAGCCTTCTCAGTGGGCAGGGCTTCTTTTTTGACGCCCCGATAATTTTCCGCCGCACGGGTCACGCAGGCAGCAATCTCCTCGGCGCTGTTGGTGGTAAAGGCCTTGGACAAGTTCTGCCGCATGGTCTCCAACCGCTCCGGGTCGTTGGCCAGGCCGGCGGCCATGTCCACCACTTCATCGGCATCCTCGCTGCCCACGGCGAAGCCGCTTTTCAGGAAGAAGTCGAAATTCCGGCCCTCGCAGCCGCCCACAGCGTTGATGAACACCATAGGCAAGTGCTTATTGGCTGCCTCCGTAGAGCTGAGGCCGCCGGGTTTCGTAATGATAAAATCCGCTGCGTCCATGTACTCGTCCACGTTTGTGGTGTAGCCAAGTGCCGTAAGCCGGGGGTCCTTTTCCTGGGACAGCGTCTCCAAAAGCCGCTCGTTCCGGCCACAAATGGCAACCACACGGCCGTTTTCCGGCATATCCGTCGTCAGCTTCCGGACGATCTTGTGCATGGGACCAGCCCCCATACTGCCGCACATGACCAAGGCCAGCACACCGCCATCCGGCAGCCCCAGCTTCGCACGCGCCTCATTCCGGGGCGTGCTTTTATAAAAGGCCTGCCGCACGGGGATTCCCATGGGCAGCAGCTTGTCCGCCGGGAGACCGGCATTGACAAATTCCCCAGACAGCTCTGCCGCCGGGATGATGTAGCCGTCCATAATGCACTGCTCCACCGTGGGGGAGCAGGTATAGTCCGTAGCCACGAAAAAGCAGGGAATTTTCACGCCCCAGGTCCGGCGGACCTCGGTCATCATCATGCCAGAGAACACATGGACGCAGACCACGGCGTCATACTGTTCCTCCAGCAGCAGCTCCCAGAGCTTTTCGGCTCCCAGGGAGAGAATATCATAAATAGACGTATCTGCACCGGCCCCACGCTTTTCCATAGCCCGATAACTGGCGTCAAAGAGCCGGGGGGCATAGCGGTAAATGCGGGTATGCCAGGAGCAGATAAATTTAGAAAACCGGGGGGACAGCCAGGCCAGCACATCCCGGATTTCACAGGTAGACCCCTGAGTCTCCAGAACCTCCATAATGGCTTTGGCCGTAGAATTATGGCCCTCGCCGGTATTGCAGGACAAAAACAAGATCCGCATTTCTTGCAGCACCTTTCTTTCATTGAGGATTGTCCTATTATAACCGATTGCCGCCTCCATTGCAAGTTGAAAGAGGCCCCTGCCGTAAAAGCAGGAGCCTCTAAAGAAAATTTTGTTTACAGCAGGTCCTTCACCAGGGACAGGGCCTCCTCATCGGCAACAATCGTACAGTCGGGATGCAGCTGCAGGATGGAGCCGGGGACCTTTGGTGTGATGGGTCCGAAGAAGGCATCCTTCACGGCCTGTGCCTTTTTGGCTCCGTTGGCCACCAGTACCAACCGTTTGGCCTGTAAAATCCCACGGATGCCCATAGTATAAGCATAACGAGGCACGTCGTTCTCGGAGGCGAAGAACCGGGAGTTGGCCCGGATGGTAGTCTCCGTCAGCTGGACCTTATGGGTCTCGGCGATGAATTCGCCGCAGGGCTCGTTGAAGCCCACATGGCCGTTGGGGCCAAGGCCCAGCAGCTGCAGATCGATGCCGCCCAGAGCGGCGATGAGGGCCTCATAACGGGCACACTCCTGCTTCTCGTCGGGCTCCATGCCGTTGGGCACGTTGGTGTTGGCCTTGTCGATGTTCACATGGTCGAACAGGTGGTTGTTCATGAAATAGCGGTAGCTTTGATCATGGGTCACGGGCAGACCAACGTACTCGTCCAGATTCACGGTGCGGACCTGGGAGAAGTCCAACTCCCCGGCCTCATACTTTCTCACCAGCTCAGCGTAGGTGCCCTCCGGGCTGCTGCCGGTGGCAAGACCCAGCACACAATCGGGTTTCAGCAGAACCTGAGCGGCGATCAGGTCAGCTGCCTTCTGACTGACATCGGAATAATCTTTTGCAGAAATGATACGCATGACGCGGACCCCTTTCGTCTGTTATTTACAAAGCCATTGTATCATTAAACTTCCATTTTGTACAGTGTTTCCAGAAAAATAGTCCTTTCCGGCAAGAAGAAAATTCTTCGGTATAAATTTGAATTATTGCCCTTATTTTTTAGTATTATCCTGGCACTGGATTTATTGTCAGAATCAGGTATAATGGCCACAAATTCCATTTGGAGGCGAGCCCCATGAACAAGAAGACCTGGACCGCCCTGGCGGTAAGTATCCTACTCTTTGCCGGAGGACTGTTCGTAACCCTGCAGACCCGAGCCGATGCCATCGTAAAGGGCGCAGCGGCATCCGCTACCGTTCCCTTCGCCCTGGGACTGATCCTGACCCTGCTGGGCCTGTTGGGCGCCATGGTCAGTCTGCTGCCGGAGCAAAAAAACACCGACGTGCGAACGCTGACCTTGGCGGCTATTTTCGCAGCTCTGTGCTATGTAGGATTTACCTATCTGCGTATCGATATTCCCGTGGGCACGGAAAAAACCGCATTTCACCTGGGCAACGTGTTCTGCGTGCTGGCAGCCCTGTTCGTGGGCGGCTTCTGGGGCGGCATGGCCGGAGCCATCGGCATGACCCTGGCGGACCTGACCACCGCCTATGTGACCTCCGCACCCAAGACCTTTCTGCTGAAGCTGGGCATCGGCCTCATCACCGGCCTGCTGGCCCACAAGGTTTTCCATATCAGCCACGAAAAGGCCAGGCAGAAGCTGCCCCTGCCCGCAGCCGTGGTTCTTTCCAGTGCAGGCGGTATGGCCTTCAACATCGTGGCAGACCCGCTGGTAGGCTACTTCTACAAAATGTACGTCCTTGGTGTTCCCCAGGAGGTCGCCACCATCTGGGCCAAGATGGGTGCCGTGACGACTGCCATCAATGCGCTGGTGGCCGTGGTCGTGGCTTCCGTGCTGTACCTGGCTCTGCAGCCTGCATTGAAGCGCTCCCGGCTGCTGCGTGAGATTTAATTTGGATTTTCCTCTCCCTTTTGTCCGGCGCTCCGGGGGCTCCCACCCTGGAGCGCCCCTTTTTGTGCAAAAAGTCCCCCGGATACGCTGCCGTATCCGGGGGACGCCGGTTTAGTCATATTCTCTTATAACCGCTTTCACAATGCCCACAATGGTGGCCTCCCGGCCGTCGATGGGGGGATAATGATCGTTTTCCGGCATGAGCCACACTTCCCCGTTCTGCCTTCGGAGGGTCTTGACAGTGGCGTTACCCTCAAATCGGGCCACCACGATCTCTCCGTCCTCGGCGGTCTGCTGGGGACGGACGACAACCAGATCGTCCTCCAGAATGTGGACGCCGATCATGCTGTCCCCTACCACCCGCAGGGCAAAGCAGCCGGGAGCGCCGTTCCAGGGAATGCTGCCCTCCTGGTCCTCAAAGGCCAGATTCGGAAGGCCCGCCCGCACGGCTCCCAGAATTGGAATTTGCCCCGGCCGGGCAGCAGTCACGGTGGCCCGCTTGGCGCCCTTGGTGCCGGTGGCCCGGAGCTTCCCGGACTCTTTCATATTGTTCAGGTGATAGCTGACGGATGCGGTGGACCGGAGGCCTACGGCCTGGCCGATCTCCCGGACGGAGGGGGCATAGCCGTTCTCCTGAATGAAGTCGTTGACAAATTCCAGAATTTTATCCGCTTTGTCTGTTGTCCTGGGCATAGGACACCCTCCTTCTTCTTCTTTTCTTAATAATAGCACAAATGGGTGAAAAAGAAAAGGCCCAATTTTCATTTTTCCGAAACTTTTCCAAAAACATGGTCGGAGGCAAGCCTCCGGCCATGTGCTTCGTTATTTTGCCTCTTCCGGGTCCGGCTTTGACCGTTTCCGGCTTTGTTTTTTCAGCTTGTAGAGTTCCTCGGCGGCCAGACGGGTCTTGGCCACCACATCGCCGCCCTGGGGGAAGCAGTAATAGAGGACATCCTGATTGCCTATGCAGATAATGTCCCCCAATTCGTACCAGAAATAATCCGCATAGAGGCCATAGGAGGCCAAGGGCGGCTGGGTATAGTCCAGCTTACCGTCGCAGCCGGTGAGCCGGAAGCCGTTGGCATCGTGTCGAAGCCGTCCCTCCCCTACCCGGTAAATGGCCTTGTAGTCCACCATCACGGCAATTTTCACCGGGACATCCAGCAAATAGCTGCCGTCTAAAAGGCTTTTCCGGACATTTTCCCGCTCCCAGGCGTACCAATCCGGGATATGCGGGAACTCCGTTTCCCCCTCCAGGGCTTTCAGCCAGCCCGTGGGGGTCAGTTCGTAGGTCTTGCCGCAGGCGTGGCAGGTGATGGTCGTTCCCTTGCCTTCCATTTGGCCCTCCTGGCCGCAGTGGGGGCATTGATACAGAACCCGCTGGAGGCCGTCGGCCCGGAAGGGCTCCGTGACGGCAATATGATTCTCCTCCTGCTCCCGGAAATTGTCGAAGGAAAAGACTTTATCCAGCGCTGCATCCAATTCCGGCACGGTTCTTTCCTGAATCTCCTCCGGGGTAAACAGGCAGGTGACTTCCGCCCGGACTTTGGTCTTGCGCTTCTGGAGCATATTGTACAGGGGGTCCCGCAAAAAGGCCCCGTGGGTAATGACCGTCACCACCGGCACGTTGAGCTTTTTCAGCAGCACACCCATTTTCCTCGGCAGCGGCGTGGCCCTGCCGTCAAAGGAATAACTGGCCTCCGGGAACATCAGGATGCTGATGCGCTTTTTGTGCAGCATGGTATCCATATCCCGCACCAGCCCTAAATCCGTGACGAATTTCCGGGTGGGGATACAGCCCAGGGCCCGCATGAGTGCTTCTTTGCCCACAAAGCCGTCCGATGTGCAAACGATGCCGTAGGGCCTGGGGAAAAACAGTTTATTGGCAATTTGCAGGTCCAAAAAGCAGGAGTGATTCATCAGAATCAGCACCGGTTCCTTGGGGCCGATTTTTTCCATATCCCGATATGTAGCCGAAAAGCCCACGCTTCTCAGTTCTCCTGCGGAGATCAGCCGGATAGCCGCTCCCAGCAGCCAGGAGGGCCGTCGGGGCGCTTTCGGCTTGGGTCGCGGCAGAGCCAGGACCTGCTCATAGGGAAGGGTCTTAACCTTCGTTTTCATGGAATTCGTCCTCGGCTTTGGGTGCTTCCTGAGATTTCTCAGGGCTTACCTGATTCACCAGCATCTTCGTCGGGTCATGGGGCCGAAAGCCCTGCCACAGCAGCACGGCCACCGCTGCCACACAGCTGACCCCCGCCAGCACCTGGCTCACCCGGAAGGGTCCCCAGTACAGGCTGTCCATTCGCAGTCCCTCGATGAAGGCCCGGCCCAGGCCGTACCAGGCCACATAGCCCAGAGCCACCTGGCCGTCATATTTCCGCTTTTTCGACAGGAAATGCAGCAGCAGGAAGCCCACGAAATTCCAGAGGGATTCGTAGAGGAACGTGGGATGGTAATATTCCACGGCCCCGGTGGCAGTGTTGTACAGGCCCATCCGCAGGAAGGAATCCGTAGGGGCCCCGAATGCCTCCCGATTCATAAAATTGCCCCAGCGGCCCACCGACTGGCCGATAAGCAGTCCCAGGGACACTATATCCATCATGGCAGTGGCTTTGATCTTCCGGACCTTGCAGAACACGCTCAGGCCAATGACGGCTCCCAGCACGCCGCCGTAAATCGCCAGGCCGCCGTTCCAGATGTAGAGAATGGAAATGGGATTGGATGCGTACTGATCCCACTCAAAAATGCAATAGTAAAGCCGGGCGCAGATAATGGCGAAGGGCGTCACCCAAAGCACGCCGTCAATGAGATCGTCCTCCTTCAGACCGAATTCCTTGCTGCGCTTGCTGGCATACAGCACCGCCAGCAGCATTCCCACGGCGATGATGAGGCCGTAAAAATGGATGGTCAGCGGGCCTAACTGGATGGTGGAGGGCGGGTCCAACTCCAACCCCAGGCCGGGGAAGGAGATCAGGGTATAGGATAGGGCAGTCATTATGTTTCCTCCTTATCAATGGGGTCCAGAATGGTCATGGAGCAGTTGTCCCGGCGGATGGAATCTTCCAGGAATTTTCGAAGATCCTCCGTCTTCAGAGAAGCATACAGCTCAGGGAAGTTGAAATAGTCGTAATCTCCGAGTGCGTAGGCGCACAGCCGGTAGCAGGTGCCCTCGAAGCTGTCCAAGTCCCGGATGCGGCGGCCCAGGGCGCTGCGGCGGATGCGCAGGAATGCTTCCTCCGGGATGCCATCCCGGCACAGCCGCTGATTTTCGGTAAGAATTTCCTCCCGAATCTGCTCCGCCTGTCGGGAATCCCCGGAGCAAAGAACCATGGCCGCTCCGTCCAGGGTCTCGCATCCTCCGCCGAAAGAGGAATCAATGACGCCCTCCTCATAGAGCCGCAAATAAAGTCGGGAGCTTTCTCCGAACAGGGCCTCCGTGGCCAGATCACCGAGAATTTCCAGTCGGATGGCCTCCCGACCGTTCTTGGGGGCAGGCAGTTTGAAGCCCATCTGGAACATGGGCATGGCCACGTCCATGGGGATGTGTTTGGAACCGAATGGGCAGCCCGCCGGTTCCGCCGGGAAGGGCAGCTTCTCCCCTGCTTCTTTCCGCTCGTCCCCCAGTACCTCCGCAGCCAAGACCGAGACGCTTTCCGGGTCCACGTCGCCCACCACGCATAATACCATGTTAGCCGGGACATAAAAAGCCTCGTGGCACAGATGCAGCCATTCCGGGGTGATTTCGGCAATGGTCTCCCGGGTGCCGAGAATGGGTACATGAAGGGGATGCTTCCGGTACATTTCCTCCATCAGGCTGTCAAAGCTGACGGAATCCGGGTAATCCAGATTGGAGTCAATCTCCTGACCGATGATCTCCCGCTCCTTCTCCACAGTCTCCTCTGTAAAATACGGGGTGGACACGAAGCTCAGCAGCAGCCGAAGACAGTCCGCAAAATGATGGGTAGTCGTAAAATAGTAGGCCGTCAGGTCGTAGCTGGTGAAGGCGTTGGCGCTGGCGCCCATGGCTGCGAACTCCGGGTACACGTCATGGCCTGGCAGGTCGAACATCTTGTGTTCCAGATAATGGGCCACCCCCGCCGGAGCGTGATATTCCTTCCCCTTGAAGCGAAAAGCCGTATGCAACGAACCGAAATTCGTGACGAAATAGGCACTTTTCCGGGTAAACCCCGGTCTCGGCACCACCAGCACCGTCAGTCCGTTGGGAAGAACGCGCCGATAGAGCCGCTCGCCGATGGCAGGATAGTCTTTCATCCCTTCACCCCCCTGAGCAAAAACTCCGAGTGGAAGTGCACATGATTGGCGGCCTCCACCACTTCCTCCAGCGTTACCGCATCCAGCCGGGCGTGATATTCCTCCGGCGGGAGCAGGCTGCCGGTGAGCAGGCCGTTGAAATAGTAGCCCTCCATGTTGCTTCCGCTGTCAAAAGTGGCCCGCAGGGAGGAATGCATTGCTTCCCTGGCGCTGTTCAGTTCCTCCGCCGTGATATTCCCCTGTTGGCACAGGGTCAACTGATGGAAAATTTCCTCCCGGACCCGGTCGGTTTGGGCGTTTTCGATGCCGGTGCTGACGGTCAGCAGGCCCTTTCCGCCGTGATAGGACGAGGAAATGTCGTAGCACAGGCTCATGGTCTCCCGGATGACCCGGAACAGCTTGTTCTGCATCCCGGCTCCGTAAATAAGGTTGAAAAGCCGCATCGGAATGCACAGAGGATGGTCCAGCGTCACGTCCGACACAAAGCCCAAGTCCAGCTGGGTCTGGGTCAGGGGCTGCTGCTCGGACCAGGTGCCGCCGCCTGCATCGTGGAAGCGTATTTTGCCGGGAGCATACCCCGTCCGGGGACCCAGGGCTTCCGCCAGAGGCATCAACCCCGCTGCCACAGCGTCCGCATCCAGATCGCCCACGCAGAAAATCTCCACGGGGCTTTTCTTTAATACCCGGACGTAGAAATCATACAGGTCCGCCGCCGTTACGGCAGCAATGTCCTCCGGCTCCCCCAGACGGTTCAAGCCATAGGAGTCCTCCCGGCACATCCGGGCAAGCAGCTGCTGCATGGCATAGACCGTCTTGTCGTTCCGGCGGGACTCAATGGCGGAAATGAGATTCTTCTTTTCTCCCTCCACATAGTCCTGACGGAAAATGCCTTGATCCAGCTGGGGTTCCAGCAGCAGCTCCCCCACGAATTCCGCCATAGGCCGGAAAATAGCGTCCCCAGCCAGAGCGAACCGATCCGCCAGGAACGTCATACTCATGCCGCTGGCCTGCACGTCCCCTACCCGGCGGACCACAGCCCCCATGCCGGCCCCGTACAGGGAATCCAGGCGGATGGTAATGTCCCGCAGGTCCGGGTAATTCCGACTGCCCCGGAGCAGAACGCTGCTCCATAGTGCGTTTCTGGCGCTCTCTTCCCGGCACATAGGTCGGAGGAACTGCACCGTCATCAGGCTTTGCTTGAAGCGGGGGTCACGGATGAAATGCAGCCGCACCCCCGGAAAAAGCTCCGTTGTTTCGATCATAGGTGCTCCTTTGATGGTTAGAATACAGGATCTATTATACAACCATTTGCCGCAAATAGAAAGTGGTACACAAAAAATTAAAGAGTTTTTGGTTGCGATTTTTTCCTTCATGGAGTACAATAGGGAAAACACGAATGACAATCGGAGGAAATTTCCATGAATTGGTTGGAGATCACCCTGAATACCGCCCCCGGCAATGTAGAAGCCCTGGCTGCCGAACTGACCGCCAACGGCTTCGAGGAACTGGTATTGGAGGACCAGGGAGAATTTGAGTCCTTCCTGGAGGAAAACCGGGACTGCTGGGACTATATCGACGAAGAATTGCAGCAAAAATTGCAGGGTCTTTCCCGCATCAAGCTGTATCTGGACCAGGCGGACACCGCCGCCCACGACCGTCTCTGCACCCTGTGCGCAGCCCATGGCATCACTCCCGTGGAAATCGTCCTGGCCGAGCAGCAGTGGGAGCAGAGTGGCCAGGAGAACTATCCACCCCAGGAGATCGGTGACTCTCTGGTGGTCCTGCCCGTGTGGCTGGCAGAATCTTTTGAAACGGACCGGAAGAAAATCATTCTGGACCCCGGCATCGCCTTCGGCACCGGCTACCACCCAACCACCCAGATGGTAGTAGAGGAAATGGAGCATCGGCTCTTCCCCAACTGCACATGCCTGGATCTGGGCAGCGGCAGCGGCATTCTGTCCATTGCCGCCCTGCGGCTGGGTGCAAAAAGCGCCGTAGGCGTGGACATTGACCCCAAGGCCGAGAAGGCCGCCGGGGAGAACGCCGCTCTGAACGGCTTCGGCTACCCGGAATTTCAGGCCTGCACCGGCAGTGTTACCGAGGACCCGGCGCTGATGGAAAAGCTGGCCGGGAATGGCCATGACTTTATTTTCGTGAACATTGTGGCAGACGTCATCATCTCCCTGGCCCCCGTGCTGCCCAAGCTGGCAGGAGACAAGGGCACGGTCATCCTCTCCGGCATTCTGGACTCCCGGCTTTCCGAAGTGGAGCAGGCCCTGACCCGCTCCGGCATGGACATCATTGCCCGAAAGGCCAAGGAAGAATGGCGCTGCCTGACTGCAAAAAGGAGACAAGCATGAAACTATCCTATCGGGCCCGGCGAGCCTGGCACCGGGTGGGCATTGCCGCCCTGGCCATTGCCGTACTGGCGGCCCTGATGATTTTTGTATGGACTGTGTGGCTGGGCCGGTATGTGGTCTACACCCGGGACGGGGCCACCCTGGATTTCGACAGCAGTGCCGAAATGATCAACGGCGTAGTGGCTCTGGAGCCGCCCACCCAGGAAACCGTCAGCGTGGTGTACAACGAAGGCGAGGATGCCATCGACACAGGTTCGGAAATGACCCAGCTGAATGGCTTCTTCATCAGTGCCTTTGACCTGACCGACAATCTGGCAACGGTCCAGGAGTTGGCAGACAGCATTCCCAACGGCAGCAGCGTGATGATCGATGTCCGCAGTTCCTACGGCTATGCCTACTATTCCTCTACCATCGCCCCCGTAGCAGACAGTGTAAACGTCACTGCCGTGGATGCACTGATCGCATCCCTGAAAGCCCGGAACATCTATCTCATTGCCCGTCTCCCAGCTTTCCAGAACTACTATTACGGCCTGAACAACGTTCCGGCAGGTCTGGCCGTGGATGCAGGCTATCTTTGGATGGACGATGAAGGCTGCTACTGGCTGGACCCGGCTTCCAGTTTGGCCCAGAACCAGCTGGTGCAAACCGTCAGTGAATTGAAGTCCCTGGGCTTCCGGGAAGTAGTGTTCAGTCAGTTCTGCTTCCCCTCGGATATGTCCTCCATCGTCTACAATGCCGAGGACCGGCAGGCGGTACTGGATGCGGCAGCTGCCAGCCTGGTCTCCTCCTGCGCCGGCTCTACTTTCACAGTGTCCTTCCAGGCGGACGTTGGGGAACTGACCATTCCGGAGGGCCGGAGCCGCCAATATGTGGCCAACATCTCCGCCGTGAATGCCTCCCGGACCGCCGAGAGCAGCGGCTTTGGAGAGGATGCTGCCATCCGGCTTGTATTCCTGTCGGAATCCAACGACTCCCGCTACAACGCATACAGCGTTCTGCGGGCCATCGACTTGATACAGTTCGACAATAACGACTGAGAAAATCCCGGAGTTTTTGAAAACTCCGGGATTCTTCTGCATTTTTAATAAAGAATGATGGTCATGCCGTAATAGAGATACCCATAGAGCGTCGGGGCCACCTCCGGGGGCAGGTTCACGCAGCCGTGACTGCCGTCGTTCACATAAATGTCCCCGCCGAATTCCGTCTGCCAATTGGCATCGTGGAGGCCGTAGCTGCCGTAGAAGCCCATCCAGCAGTCTACCCAGTCGTTCCAGGTGGGGCCGGTGAGCCACACATCCCGGTCCAGGTCATAGAAGGAATACACGCCGGTGGGGGTTCCGTCGCCGTTGGCCAGGCAACCGGTAACGCAGGCGGTCTGCAAAACCAATGCGCCATTCCGATAGCAATACACGGTCTGGTTGGGAATGTCCACCTCCACATAGTCCCCGCCGAAATTGTCCACCACCGTTCTCCCCGGCTCTCCGGGAAGGATTTCCGCCTCAATGGTGGTTTGCCCTCCGGCCAGAATGCCGGAATACAGAGCCTTGGCAAGGCTTTCCGCATTCACGCTGTACCCGCCGTAGGCATTCTGCAAATAGATGCTTTTCCCCGATGTGGTCACGAACACCCGGGCATCGGAAGCCGCCACGGAATGGGCCTGGGCCATATTGGTAGCATAAGCCCCAATGGCACTTTCGTCCAGCAACGGTGTCACGCCGTCAGCATCTACGCTGACCCATTCCAGGATGTTCGTCCGGTCCACTTTTTCCTCCCCGTCCGGGAAAGAAATCGTAAGGACAGTACCCAGCCAGGTATTTGCCGTGGCCGCACCGGGCAGAGGATCCTTTTCGCCGGAGACGGTGATTTTCTCCGGAGCAACGGTCACTTCGGATTTCAATTCCCGTGCAGCGGCAGACAGAGCCTGAACCGCCGGGGAATAGTCGTTCCAGGTCCAGTCCTTGCCGGTCTGGGTAGTGTAAGATTGGGATGTCGGGTCAAAGACCAACCTGGCCTTTTCCATGCCGTCCTTCCGGGAAATGTCCACCCCACGGAGCCGGGAAAGAATGTCCGGGGGTAGCGTGATCTCGTAAATATCCTCCGCTTTCGTGCCGATGGCGCTGCAAAGGTCCTCCGGCAAATGGCAGGTCATGAACAGGTCCGCCCCGGTAAGAACCGTTGTCTCCCCATCCAGCGTCACCGTCAGGGTGTACGCCTCCGGCAATGCCTCCAGCTTTTCCGCTGCTGCCTCCAGATTCAGTCCCGCCACGTCCACACCGCCGATGACTGCGCCCTCCGGGAACCGGTACAGGGCGGTACAGCCGCAGAGAATGACCGTCAGCGCTGCAAACAAGAAAATCAACCGTTTCATGGGCGCTCCCCCTTTTCTCTCTTGGGGAAATCATACCATACCGGGGCAAAAATTACAAGAAAACTCTTTCGTCACTTTGTATAATATTGCGCTTGCGCCTGCCATAGACGGGCATATTCGCCATCGGTGTCTGCCAGCAGGGCCTCGTGGCTCCCCTGCTGAATGACGGACCCATGGTCGAAAACGGTGATCTGGTCGCAGAACTTGCAGGAGGACAGCCGGTGGCTGATGTACACGGCGGTCTTATCGCCCACGATGCTGTTGAATTTCTCGTAAATTTCCGCTTCTGCAATGGGGTCCAGGGCCGCTGTGGGTTCGTCCAGCACCAGGAAAGGCGCATCCTTATAGAGGGCACGCGCGATGGCAATTTTCTGGGCCTCGCCGCCGGAAATCTCCACGCCGTTCTTATCCAGGTCCTTGTAAAGTTCCGTGTCCAGTCCATGAGGCATGGCAGCCAGCCGGTCGGCAAAACCCGCATCCGTCAGGCACTGCCCCACCCGGCGGTATAGTCCCGGTCCACGGCAGAGTCATCGCAGATGGCGATTTTCATGGCTGTCACTTCCTTTGCTTTCATTATACTTTCTTTCCACACTTTTGCAAGAGAAATCCCCGCTCCGGGAAGGAACGGGGAAAAATCTGAAGGTGAAGCGCAAAATAGCCTTCCCCAGGGGAAGGTTATTTTGCGTCCCGCCGACTCTGCGTATGGAAGTCTGGCGTCATTCCTCCTGCAGCAGGCGGAAGGTGGTATCCAGGTACAGCTTGAAGGTCACGGACAGCAGGGCCGCACGAAGGAGTTCCTTTTCGTTGGACTGGGAAATGCCCACCTGCTCAGGCTTTTCCCGGCAGCCGAAAATCACCTGCATGAGATTTTCAAATTCCGCACAGAAATAATTGTAGGCCACTTCAAATTCATAGCTGCCTTTCTGAATGTCGATGAGGGAGCGGATATCCTCCATGCTGACCACGTTCTTCACACAAGCCACAAAAATCAGATAGGCAATGCTCTCCGCCCGGTAGGCTTTTTTCTCCGGACCGGGGATAATGTGCTGCTTCACATAGTTGCTGACCATGGAAGCCGTCAGCGGCGGGATGCCGCAGCTCTCCAGCACTCCGTTCACATACCGGGTCACCTGCTCTAAATACAGCCCCACATCTGGAATTTCATGGAGCCTGGGGATATGAAACGACCGGACGGTCTCCGCCAGCCGGACACGTAATGCTTCTTCCATAGGTTCCTCCTTGGCATTTTTCTATATCTTATTCCCAATTTTGACTTTTGTCAATCCGTTTTTTAAAAACCGATTGACAGTTTTTGAAAGCCGTGTTATCATAGATAAGGATTTATAGGACTAGATCATCGGTTTTTCAAAAACCGATTTAACAGGAGGCATTTTTATGCGTAAGATCATTGCCGATTCCTCAGCGAACCTGCTGAGCCTCAGCGGTGCCGCTTTCCGGTCCATCCCCATGGTCATCCATGCCGGAGAGCGGGATTTTCTGGACAACGCCCAGCTGGACACCGGGGACATGATGGACTACCTGTCCACCTTCAAGGGCCGTTCCGGCACCGCCTGCCCCGGCCCCGACGGTTGGATGAACGCCTTTGCCGGAGCCGACGAGGTTTTCGTCGTGACCATCACCAGCGGTCTGTCCGGCACCTACGGCTCCGCCATGGCCGCCAAGGACCTCTATGAGCAGGTCCACCCCAAAGTCAGAATTCATGTGTTCGACAGCTTGAGCACCGGCCCGGAAATGCAGCTGCTCATTGAGAAGCTAGCCTCGTTACTGGATACGGACCTGAGCTTTGAGGAAATTCGGGATGCCGGAGAGGCCTATCTTCGTTCTACCCGTATGTTTTTCAGCCTGCAATCCCTCCACAATCTGGCCCAGAACGGCCGGGTGAACAAGCTGGTTGCCGGGGCCATCGGCATCCTGAACATCCGTATTCTGGCCACTGCCAGCCCGGAGGGCACTATCGCCCCTGTGGAAAAGTGCCGGGGCGAGAAAAAAGCCCAGAGCGCCATGGTGGCGAAGATGCTGGAAGCCGGGTACCAGGGCGGCAAGGTTCGCATCCACCATGCGGAAAATCCGGAGACCGCTCAGGCCATCCAGGCGGCGCTGCTGGAAAAATTTCCGGCGGCAGACATTGAGGTCGGCACCTGCCGGGGCCTTTGCAGCTATTATGCGGAGCGGGGCGGTGTGCTGACGGCCTTCGAGACAGCGTAATTTTTGCCCCGTTGGCGCATAGGATGTTCCATACATCGAACGTTGAGGTGGTACTATGGAACATACGGAAAACGCCATTTCCCTTCGGGGCCAACTGACCGGCCTGCCGGAATTTTCCCACGAAAATCACGGAAAACGCTTCTGCCGCTTTCTTCTCGAGGTCCGGCGGCTATCCGGAGCGGCGGACCTGCTGCCCATTGTGGCAGAGGAAGCCCTGGTCAATGACTTGGACCCCAGCGCCGGGGACATGATCGCCGTCACCGGCCAGATCCGCTCCCACAATCGCCGGGAGAACGGGGTCCGGCGGCTGATGATTTTTGTATTTGCGACGCAGATAAACGTAGCGTCCGGTGAGGCCGTCAATAATCTGGATCTGACAGGCGTTTTATGCCGGGAGCCGGTCTATCGTTGCACGCCTCTCGGCCGGGAAATCTGCGACGTGATGCTGGTGGTCCCCCGGGCCTTTCACCGGGCAGATTACATTCCCTGTATTCTCTGGGGTCGCCTGGCCCAGGAAGCCCGGGACCACCACGTCCGGGACCTTTTATCCATCCGTGGACGACTCCAAAGCCGCATTTACACGAAATTGACCCCCGACGGGGCCATTGAGCGGACCGCATACGAAGTCTCCGCTCTGGAAGCCTGGTTCCCGGAGCCGGAAGAATAAATTTTCCAAGCCGGAGGCGGCTCTCGCCGCCTCCAAAGCCACGAAGGGCCTCCCCCGCAGCCCTGCGCCTTTCCATGCTACGCGCTCCCCCGCTCTTTTGTGCGGCGGGGCTTTTCTTTTTCCCGGCGACGTGGTATAATGAAGAAAAAAACAAAAAGGAAGGGCATTATGGAGAAAAAAGTTCAGGCCATCATCGACCTTTTGAAGCAGCGCTACCCGGAGAGCCAGTGCGCCCTGCACTATAAGAAGGATTACGAGCTGATGATCTCCGTGCGGCTGTCAGCCCAATGCACCGACGCACGGGTGAATCAGGTGACGCCTGCCCTGTTCGCAGAGTTCCCTACTTTGGAGGCCATGGCCAATGCCCCCATCGAGCGAGTGGAGGAGCTGGTCCGCTCCTGCGGATTTTATAAGCATAAAGCCCGGGACATCGTGCTGGCCTGCCAGATGCTCCTGTCCGACTACGGCGGAAAGGTCCCCGGCACCATGGAAGAATTGCTGCAGCTCCCCGGCGTGGGCCGCAAGACTGCCAATCTGCTGCTTGGAGACATTTACGGTGTACCCGGCAGCGTGGTCTGCGACACCCACTGCATCCGTATCTGCGGCCGCCTGGGGCTGACCGTAGGCAAGGAGCCGGAAAAAGTGGAGCGGCAGCTGCGGGCCATCCTGCCTCCGGAGGAATCCTCGGATTTCTGCCACCGGCTGGTGATGTTCGGCCGGGAAGTCTGCACCGCCCGGTCCCCCAAGTGCAGCGAGTGTCCCCTGTCCCCCTTCTGCTCCACCGTCACCGGGCAATAAAGCATATATGCCCCCTTTGACCCATAGATTTGGGACAAGGGGGGATTCTTTTGCCCATTTTCTATGGGGCCCTGATGCTGACCGGGGTCAATCTGCTGCTGCGATTTCTCTCCACCGCTTTTCAGGTGGTTCTTTCTTCCCTGCTGGGCAGCGCCGGAATTGGACTGCTGCAGCTTGTGATGAGCGTTGGAATGCTGTCCATGACCGCCGGAATGGCAGGGGTGCGGACATCGGCCATGTACCTGTGCGCCGGTGAATTGGGCCGGAAGCGGCCGGAAAACGTCCGGTGGATGCTTCGCAGTGCAGGGCTGTACAGCCTTATTTGCAGCGGGGCCGTAGCCATGATCTTGGCGCTGGGTGCGCCTTACATTGCCGTTCATTGGGTGGGAAACGGCGCTGCCGTCCCGGCCCTGCGGCTGTTCGCCTGCTTCCTGCCCGTCAGCTGCCTGTGCGGCTGCATGAGCGGGTATTTCACAGCCGCCAACCGCATCGGTGTCCTGGCAGCCGTGGAAGTTGCCGAGCAGCTACTGTCCATAGCCGTCACCGCCGGGCTGCTGCTGACCCGTGCCGGGTCGGACCCAGTCCGGGCCTGCCAATGCGTGATCTTCGGCAGCGGTGTCGGCGCTGCCATGACGTTGACACTGCTTTGCATTTTGCGGCTCCGGGAAAAGCCCCCGAAGGGTCCCCGGATACCGGTGGCGAAGCGGCTTTTGGAGACGGCCGTGCCGCTGGCCCTGGCGGACGATCTGAAAAGCGGCCTGTCCACCGCCGAAAATCTCATGGTCCCCAAGCGGCTGGGGGTGGCCGAGCCGCTGGCAGCCTTTGGGATGCTCACAGGCATGGTGTTCCCGGTGATCATGTTCCCGGCCGCCATTCTCTTCGGCCTGGCCGAGCTGCTTATTCCCGAACTGGCCCGGTGCGCTGCCGCCGGGAGTCAAAAGCGCATCCGGTACCTGGTGAAGCGATCCCTCCGGGCGGGGCTGATCTACGGATGCTGCGCCTGGGGACTGCTGGCGCTGCTGGCAAAGTCCCTCTGCCTGCGGCTCTACGGAAGTCAGGAAGCCGGGCAGCAAATGGCGGCCTACGCTTTTCTCGTTCCCATGCTCTACTGCGACGCCGTAGTGGACGCCATGTGCAAGGGGTTGGGCCAGCAGAAAATCTGCGTGCGGAACAACATTTTTACGGGCTTCCTGGACCTTGTTTTTCTCTATTTTCTCTTGCCGAAATTCGGCCTTCATGGGTATTTCGCCAGCTTTTTCCTGACCCATGCCCTGAATTTTCTGTTGAGCATCCGATTGCTGGTCCGGGTCTCCGGGGTGGTTCTGTCCCCGACAGCGGTGCTGAAAACCCTGGCAGCTGCAACGCTCAGCGTGGCCCTTTGCCGCCTGCTGTCCCCTCCCCCGATCCGGGCCGGGGCATTTGTCGCCGTATTCTTTGCCGCCCTGACCCTGCTGGGGGTCCTGGACCGGGACGACCTTCATTGGCTCCGGAGCCTTTTGACACAAATTCCCGCAAGAAAAGCATAAAAAATCCTTCCGAATTCCTTCGGAAGGATTTTTTGATTCTCTTACAGTTCCTTCAACAGGGCCAGCAGGTATTCCCACACCCGGCCGGTAGAGGCGATGTCCAGCTTTTCCCGGCTGGTATGGATGTCGTGCATCTGTGGTCCGATGGAAACGCAGTCCAGGCCCGGCTTCTTATCGGACAGCAGACCGCATTCCAGACCGGCGTGAATAGAGACCACCTGGGGCTTCTGCCCGTAGATCTTCTCGTAGACCGCCACCATAGTATCCCGGAGAGCAGACTCATGCTTGTACTCCCAGGCGGGATAGTGGCCCATCAGTTCTGCCTTGCCGTCATAAAATTCCGCCATTTCCATAACCTTTTTGCCCAGAGCCATCTTCTCCTCGTTGACGCTGGACCGGATGGAGCAGAGGATATTCACGTTGTCCTCGTCCATGGACACGACGCCCATGTTCAGGCTGGTCTGGGGCAGGTCCGGCATATCCGGACACATGGCCTGGACCCCGTTGGGGCAGGCGCACAGGAAGCCGATAACTTTTGCGGTGTCCTGGGGGGACATAGCGTTGCCTCCCAACACATCCACATCGTCCGCCCGAACGATGGCGTTTGGCTCATCGTAGGTATCCCGAATTTCCTGCTGCAAGGCAGCGGCGATGTCGTTGATGCGCTCCAGGCCGATGCCCATGGCCACCATGGTGGCAGTAGCGGAGCGGGGAATGGCGTTGCTTTTATTGCCGCCGGAAATGCTGGTCAGGCACAGGGGCATGAGCTTCTGGACCCGGCCCATAAATTCGCCCAGCATTTTGTTGGCGTTGGCCCGGTTCTCGTTGATCTCCACGCCGGAGTGACCGCCCTTCAGGCCCTCCACCGTCAGGCGGATGCAGGGGCCGTACACGGCCTTCCGCTTGGCGGGCAGCTTGGTCAGCACGGAGGCGCCGCCAGCGCAGGACACGGTGAAAATACCCTCGTCCTCGGAGTCCAGATTGATGAGCCGCATGGCAGAGAACTGGGACATATCGATGTTCTCGGCACCGGTCATGCCGGTCTCCTCGTCCACGGTGATAAGGACCTCAATGGGCGGGTGGGGAATGGCGGGATCCTCCAGCAGGGCCATGGCATAAGCCACGGCGATGCCGTCATCGCCGCCCAGAGTCGTCCCACGGGCAAAGACGAACCGGTCGTCGTGGGTCAGGTCCAGGGGGTCCTTGGCCATATCCAGGGTGCAGTCCGGGTCCTTCTCGCAGACCATGTCCATGTGGCCCTGGAGCAGCACCGGGGCGTGGTCCTCATAGCCGGGGGTAGCAGGCTGGAACCAGAGAATGTCCCCCACCGGGTCCTGAATGACACGAACGCCGTGGCTTTCGGCAAATTCTTTCAGATAATTGCTGATGGCTTCGATATTCCCAGAGCCATGAGGAATGGAGCATAGCTTTTCAAAGCAGGCAAACACGCCTTCCGGCTGCAGACCCGCCAGTTTTTCACATTTCATAGACGAACACCTCGTTCTTCAAATTTCTTCCAGTATAGCACAAGCCGCCCCGGTTGTCCACCGGGATTCATACAGAAATCTGATGAAAACATTTCTGTTTTCATAGCCGCCGCAGCGGCGTAGATTTCGTATGAGACGGCTTTTGAAGCATCCACTGCGCTTTGCGCAGCTCTTGGATACTTCAAAAGGCCAGTGTAAAATTACAAATTTTACACTGGTATCAGGCTTTTTCCAGCATTTCCCGGATGTCCTCCGGGGTAAAGGTATAAACCGTGTCACAGAACTGGCACTCCACCGGGAATGCCTTGTCCTCGGCAATGATCTCTTCCAGCTCTCCCCGGCCCAGGCTCAGCAGGGCGGCACTGACCCGCTCCCGGGAGCAATAGCACTTGTAGGAAACTTCCTGCTTCTCCAGAATGTCCACACCCAGATCGCCGCAGACCGTCTGCAGGATTTCCTCCGGGCTCATGCCCTTGTCCAGCATAGGGGTCACGGCCCCGGCCTTCTGGATCCCCTGTTCCAAGGCAGAGATGGTGGCCTCCGGCGCATCGGGCAGCAGCTGGAAGAGATACCCGCCTGCCACTTTCACGCTTTTGTCCCGGTCTACCAGTACCCCCAGAGCGCAGGCGGTGGGGGTCTGCTCGCTTTGCGCAAAATAAGCAGTCACATCGTCGGCAATTTCTCCGGAGGCCAGGGCCACGGAACCGATATACGGCTCCTTCATTTGCAGGTCCCGGATAACCGTCAGGGTGCCGTCCGTGCCTACGGTGGCCCCCACGTCCAGCTTGCCGGGATATTTTTCCGCCAACGGGGTCTTCGGCTCCGTCACATACCCACGGACGTTGCCCACCGCATCGGACACGCAGACGATGGTTCCGATGGGGCCGCCGCCCTTGATCTGCAGGGTCATGGAGCCGTTCTCCACTTTCTGCATATTGCCCATCATGGAGGCCGCCGTCAACGCCCGGCCGAAAGCCGCCGTGGCGTTGGGCGTGGTGCCCTGAATTTCCGCCCCCCGGCGGACCGTTTCCGTGGAGCGGATGGCCACGCACTTCACGAAGCCGTCCTTACTCATGCCCCGAACCAAATAATCCATTATCGTATGGTCCCCTTTCTTGCTTTGAAATAAACGCGCTGTTCACCGGGACCTGGCCTTGCCATCTTTCGGTCGGCAAACACTTCGATGCGGGTAAACCCGGCATCCTTCAGGAATCCCCGGAGCGTGGCCTCGGAATATGCGTACTCCTGATGCTCCTCAAAGGAACGCTCCCATAGGTCTCCCCGTCGCTGGAACAGATCCATGCCGTAGGAGCAGATATTCGTTTCCTCGTCAAATTCGCCCCGCCAGACGCAGTACACGTCGTCGTCCTCGTCCAGGAACACCTGGCCGTCCATGGCCCGGAGCTTTTCCGGAGTATTCACGTCAAAAATAAGGCAGCCGCCGGGATTCAGAAATTTATAGGCCCGGCGCAAGGCCATGGCACAGTCGGCGGGGTCGAGAATGTAATCCAGACTGTCCAGGGCGCATACCGCCAGGTCCACAGCTTTAGGAAGCCGCAGCTTTTCCAGCCGCTGGCAGGAAAACACCGGCATTTTTTCCAAATCGGCGCATTTCTGCTGGGCCACGGTGAGCATTTCCTCGGAGCAGTCCACTCCGATGACCTGCAGCCCCGCCTTTGCCAGCAGCAGGCTCACAGAGCCGGTGCCGCAGGCCAGATCCACCGCCGTCCGGGGTCGGCAGCCCTCTTTTTTCAGAATCTCCCGATAAAAGTCCACCACAGCGGCATAGTCCACATCGTTGGTAAGCCGGTCGTAGCTGCGGGCAAGTTCATGGTAAGCGTTCATAGTCTCTCCTGAAAAAAGCATCCCGGACGGGAGCCGTCCGGGATGCCGATCGTGTTAGCGATTGAAGATCTTGAAGATCTCGTCGATGTCGCTGATGTCGCCCTTGGGCGCATCCTCCGGCTTGGCTTCCGTGGAAGCGGTCTCCTCGGTCTGAGGCTTGTCGGAGGTATCGAAGCCGGTGGCAATAACGGTCACCCGCATCTCGTCCTGGAAGGAATCGGAGGAGGTGGCGCCAAAGATGATGTTGGCGTTGGGGTTGGCAGCCTGCTGCACAATCCCGGCAGCGTTCTCCACATCGTCCAGGGTCAGCTCAGAGGAGCCGGTAACGTTCACCAGCACGCCGGTAGCGCCGTCAATGGAGGTCTCCAGCAGGGGGCTGGAAACGGCGGCCTGTGCGGCCTGCTCGGCCTTGTCCCGGCCTGAGGCAATGCCCACACCCATGTGGGCCCGGCCTGCATCCCGCATGACAGCAGACACGTCGGCAAAGTCCAGGTTGATAATGACCTGCTCGGAGTAGCCAACCAGCTCGGAAATAGAGGTCACAGCCTGCTTCAGCACATCATCGGCAATGCCGAAGGCGTTGGCAAAGGTAATCTTCTGATCGGTGACGTACTTCAGCCGGTCATTGGGGATGATGATGAGGGAATCCACCTTCTCGGAAAGGTCTGCAATACCCTGGTCGGCCTGCCGCATCCGGTTGGCACCCTCGAACTTAAAGGGCTTGGTGACCACGCCCACGGTGAGGATACCGGCCTCTCGGGCCAGGTCCGCCACGATGGGTGCTGCGCCGGTGCCCGTGCCGCCGCCCATACCGGCAGTGATGAACACCATGTCGGTGCCTTCCAAGATTTTGGCGATCTGAGCACGGCTCTCCTCGGCGCTCTTGCGGCCGATCTCCGGCTTGGAGCCTGCACCCATACCGCCGGTAAGCTTCTCGCCAATCTGAATTTTATTTTTGCAGATGGACTTGTTCAAATCCTGCTTATCGGTATTCACGACGATGAAATCCACGTCGCTGACCCCGGACTCGATCATCCGGTTAATCACGTTGTTTCCGGCGCCGCCCACACCGATGACTTTAATCTTTACGACCCGGTCCTGAAATGCTTCCGCCATACTACTTATCCTCCTATGTATCCGATCCGGGGCAAACGTACCCCGTAAACGATTTTTATATTCGTACTCCTATATTCTACCGTGAAATTTCCGTTTGGTCAATAGAAATTCTGCCCATCCGTGAAAAAATTTACACATTGTCCTTCTTTACTCGGCGAAGGGCGTCATTCCGACGCTGTCAGGCCAGATGGTGAAGCTCACATCCAGGGTTCCGGAGTCGTAGGACTGCAAAGAGGAACGGATGGCCGCCGTCATGGCAGCGACTTTCTTTTCCATCTGGGTCTCGTCTCCCAGAATGACCTCGTACTGAGTGCCGTACCAGAGGACGATGCGGCTCATGTCGCTGACATCGATGCTGGCCACCTGTCCAAGAATCTCATTGGCCTCCAGCTGCTGCAGAATACCGAGAACCGTGCTGAGCCGCTGGGCCGGCTGAATAAGGTTGGGCTGGGTGGCCACCGTCTCCGTGGATTCCGCGGTCTCGTCAGTGGCTGCCGTTGCCGTGGCCGTCTCTCCCGCCACGGCCTGTTCATTGACCGCCGGTGATGCCAGCACCACACCCAAAATCTGGGCGTTCTCCGTGGCCTGACCGCCGTTGACCTGTTCCAGAACCTTGCCGTTGGAAGTAATGCGCCACCAGAGGCCGTCCTGGTCCCGGATGGCGTAGGCCACCTCGTATTCCTTAATTTCAATATTGACCGTATCCGGCAATTTTATTCCCACCTGCACGCTTTCCACATAGGGAAGGGCCTTCAGAACCCGTGCCGCGGCACCGATGGTGTTCAAAGAGATGAGACTTTCTCCCTCCTGAATGCCGGAGGCCTCCATCACGGACCATGGAGTGTATTTTTCCGCCCCGGCCACCGTTACGGTCTTGACCTTGAAGAAAATGGACAGGCTCAGGCAAAGTGCCAGGGCCACCGCCGCCACCACCAATATCCGCAGCAGCATCCGCCGGAAGGAAATGGTCTGGGCCGGGGTGTAGACCACCTGGGGGGCATTCCGCTTCCGCACCGGACGCTGCTGGGCCGCCAAGGCCTGCGGAGCCGTCCGGGAACGGGTCTGGGCCCTGGTCCGGGCGTTCTGCATCGGCTTTCTCGCCGGGCCTTTTGCCGCCGGAGGCCGCTTTCCGGATGGGGCCTGACGGCGCTGTTCTTTTGTATCCATGGCCATCGCTCCTTTTATTGTTTTCCGGCGGCCAGCCGGTCCAGAATGTCGCATATACGCTCCGCCGAATCCGGTACAGCCATTTTATGGAGCGCCGCCCGCATCCCCCGGCGCTTTTCCGGGTCCTTCAGCAGGTCCGTCACCAGGCCGTACAGGGCCTGGGCGGTGCAGTCCTTTTCCAGCAGGACTTCCGCTCCCCCGCCCCGCTCCAGAGCACGGGCGTTCTTCTCCTGATGATTGTCCGTCACGTTGGGAGACGGGATAAGGACACAGGGAATACCCGCTGCCGCAATTTCATTGCAGGTGGAGGCCCCGGCCCGGCTGATCATCACGTCCGCCGCCGCCATAACGGTGGGCATATTATAAAGATATTCCTTCATTTCGATCCGTGGGGCCTTGGCCAGGTCCACACCCTGGTCTTTTACGAAGTCCCCCATCCAGTCCCAGCCGTAGCTGCCCACGGCATGGATATGCCGAAAGGGAAAGCCGTCAGCCTGTTCCAGGGCCATCATCCGGCCCACGGCGTAGTTCATTTCCCTGGCCCCCTGGGAGCCGAAGGCGGAAAGCACCACCCATTCGTCCTCCCCAATGCCAAGGGCCTTCCGGGCCTTTGCGCGGTCATTGAACAGAAACTCCCGTCGGACGGGCATTCCCACCACCTCGGCCTTTTCCGGGTGTCGGTAGTGCTTGGCGCTTTCCGGAAAGCAGATGAGTACCCGGTCCACCCAGTCCGCCACCATCCGGGTAGTCAGCCCAGGCATGGCGTTGCTTTCATGGACGCAGGTGGGGATATGGAGCCGCCGGGCGGCCTCCAAAGCCGGGAAGCTGGCGTAGCCGCCGGTGCCAATGACCACGTCCGCCTGAAAATCCCGCAAAACACGCTTGCATTTGGAAATAGCCCTGGTGATCAGCCCTACCGCACGGGCGTTGTGCCGGAAGGCGTGCATATGCAGCCCCCGGCAGAAGCTGGCGCTGGGGAAGCCCACAAGCTCATAGCCTGCCTTGGGCACCAGCTCCATTTCCATGTCATCGCCGCCGATAAAGAGGACCTTTCCCTCCGGGTGGCGTTCTTTCCATATATTGGCCACGGCAATGGCAGGATTGATGTGTCCCGCCGTTCCGCCGCAGGTAAATACCACATTCATACAGATTCCTCCTGTTGGTCAGGCAGACCGAAGCGTTGTTCCTGCCGTTTGGGGCGGTATCGGCCTCTGGAAACTGCCAGAACAATGCCCATTTCCCCCAGATTCACGGCCAGCGCCGTGCCGCCATAAGAGAAGAAGGGCAATGCCACCCCGGTGGATGGCAGAAGATTGGTCACGACCCCGAAATTTAAAAGGGTCTGCACAGCGATCAGGGTCACAAGCCCCGCAGACAAGACGGTAGAAAACCGGTCCGGTGCATTCAGCGCAATACGATAGCCCCGGAGAATGAGCAGCGCGAACAGGGTCATAATGCCCAGCGCCCCCACCAGTCCCAACTCCTCACAGAGAATGGCGAAAATATAGTCGTTATACTGAAATGGCAGGTAGAGATATTTCTGCCTGCTTTTCCCCAGCCCCAGGCCGAACAGGCCGCCGGAGCCGATGGCGTACAGGGACTGCAGAATCTGATAGCCCGTGTCGCCGGGATCCTGCTCCGGGTGAAGCCAGGCAGTGATACGGTCCCCTGCGTAGCCCATGAGACTCACATACGCCACCAGAAACACCAGGGCTCCCGCCGCAGCCCCCAGCAGCCACCGGACCCGCGTCCCGGCCACGAACATCATCACCGCCGCCACCATACCCATGAGCATAATGGCGGAAAGATGCTTTTCCAAAGCCAGCGGCACCAGAATGCCAAGCAATGCCGCACCGAAGCCCAGGACGCCAAAGCGGAATTGCTCCGCCCGGCCGCCATATTGGGCAGTGAGCCGGGCCATGACCAGAATCATCGTAAATTTGGCCACTTCCGATGGCTGGAACTGCAAGCCCGCAATGTTGATCCATCGCCGGGCGCCGTTGACGGATTCACCGAACACCAGCACGCTTAAAAGCAGCAGGATGCTGACCCCATAGAGGGGCCATGCCAACCGGAACCAGATCTCCGCCGGTATCCGGCTGAGAAGCGCCATGGCCGTCAAGCCAATGGCAGCGCACACCGCCTGCCGCTGCAAATAGCGGGTGGAGACGGTGTAAAGGGTATCATACTCACTTTGGGCGTAGCTGGCCGAGTACAGCACCGTCAGCCCCAGGGCCAGAAGTGCCAGCACCAGCGTCAGGAACACAGGGTCTACGCCTTCCCGCCGTCTCCGGCGGTCCTCCAAACGGTACAGAGCTGCCACTGTCTCCATGGGCGCTCCTTTCCGAATGATTTTGAGAGTTAACCGATCTTTCCGGCGATACTCAGCCAGGCCACCACGCACATGATGGCGGACACTCCGGCGAACACAAAGACGATCTTTTCTTCCTTCCAGCCGCACATCTCAAAGTGATGATGGATGGGCGCCATTTTGAAGATGCGCTTGCCGTGGGTCAGCTTGAAATAGGTGACCTGAATGATGTCCGACAGGGTCTCCACGATATACACAAAGCCCGCAAAAATCAGCACCAGCGGCATATCCAGTGCAAAGGCCATGGCGCACACCACGCCGCCCATAAAAAGGGAGCCGGTATCCCCCATGAACACCTTGGCCGGGTGGAAATTATAGAAAAGATAGGCAATCAGCCCCCCGGCCAGGGCCGCAGGCAGCAGCGCCAGGTCTGATTTGCCCATGGCGTAGGCCGCAGCAGTGAAGAACACCATCACAGGAATGGTCACGGAGGAGCTGAGGCCGTCGATGCCGTCGGTCAGGTTCACGGCGTTGACGCAGCCCACCATCACGAACATGGCGAAGAAAATATACACCAGCGGATGAACGTAGAAGGTCACATTGAAGAAGGGCACATAAATGTCGCAAGTCAGAGTCCCCTCCCGGTACAGCACATACAGGTACACGGCGGACACGGCCATTTGCAGCATGGCCTTCTGCAGGGCCGTCAGGCCCAGGTCCCGCTTGTACTTCACCTTGCAGAAATCGTCCAGAAAACCCACCAGGCCGAAGCACAGGCTCAGGGCCAGCACATAAAAAACTGTGTAATCCCGGATGGAGCCCAGATTGCTCACCAAACACAAAATGACCGCAAAAATGAACATCAATCCGCCCATCAGGGGGGTACCTGCCTTATTGTTATGCCAGGTGGGCCCAATTTCCCGGACGGACTGGCCCGCTTTCAATGCCCGCAGCACCGGCAGCAGCAGATAACCGAACAGGCCCGACAGGGCGCAACCCACAGCCGCCGTGATCAGAATTCTCGTCATAGGTTCAAACCTCCGCCTTTGTATCTTCTTTTCCGAACAGGTCCAGCACCTGCTCCATGTGCATTCCCCTGCTGCCCTTCACCAAAATCGCGTCGCCGGGCCGGGCAATGCGGCTCAGGGCCTCGGCCAGCTTCTTCTGGTCGTCGTAAGCCTTGGCGCACCGATCGTTCATGCCGCCTGTAATGGCCCCGCCGATGACACGGGGGGCATTGGGGCCGTAGGCCATCAGCACGTCGGCCTTTTCCGCTGCAATGCGGCCGATGCGGTAATGCTCCGCCTGGGTACAGACGCCCAATTCCAGCATATCCCCCAGCACGGCGATGTGCCGTCCGGGCTTGTGGCCCAGCACGTTCAGGGCCGCCGCCATGGACTCCGGGCCTGCATTATAGCAGTCTTTGATGACCGTGCAGCCGCGAATTTCCAGGATTTCCTGCCGTCCGGCCATATTCCGGAACCGGGACAGCCGCTCCTGAATCTTCGCCGCATCCACGCCCATTTCCAGCCCCACGGAAACAGCTGCCAAAGCGTCCGGCACATAGTGCTCGCCCTCCAGGGCCAGTTCTGCCGGGAAGGTCAGGCTTCCGGAGTGGACCTGGAAGGACAAAATGCCGTCCTGCTGGGAAATATTGCTTCCCAGCACGTCACATTCCGGGTTCTGGATGCCGAAGTAGCGGGTATGTACCGGGTAGAGCTTATGCCGGTTCCAGAGAAGCTGGTCGTCGCCGTTCAGGATGATACGACCGTTTTCCTGCATTCCTTCCAGAATTTCCAGCTTGGCCTGCAGGATGCCCTGCATGGAGCCAAGATGCTCGATGTGCATGGTGCCGATGTTGGTGATGACAGCCACGTCGGGCCGTCCGATAGACGCCAGATAAGCGATCTCCCGGAAGTGGTTCATGCCCATTTCCAGCACCGCCACCTCCGTGTCCTCCGGCATGGCCAGCAGGGCCATGGGCATTCCGATGTCGTTGTTGTGATTGGCCGGGGTCTTGCCCACCCGGTAAGTGCCGTCCAGCACGCAGGCGATCATTTCCTTGGTGGTGCTTTTGCCCACGGAGCCGGTGACGGCCACCACCTTCATATTGAGCCGCAGCCGCTCCTGCCGGGCGATGTCGCCCAGGGCCTTCCGGGTATCCTCCACCAGAATCATGGGGTAATCCCCCACCTGACGGCTGCCCAGGGCTGCCGCCGCCCCCCGCTCCATGGCGGCGGGGATATAATCATGCCCGTCCCGCTCTCCCTGCAGCACCACAAACAGCTCCCCGGGCTGAATTTTCCGGGAATCGTTGGAGGCGCCAAAGAAGGTACGGTCCGCATATTTTTCTTCTACTCGTCCGCCGCACCATTGGGCGGCTTCCCGCAAGGTAATTTTACCCATTGCTTTTCAACCTTTCCGCCAGATGGTCCGCCACGATCTCCCGTTCATCCATGTGCCGTTTCACACCGTTGATCTCCTGGTACGTTTCGTGGCCCTTTCCGGCCAGGACAATTATATCATTTTTTTCTGCAATGTCCAGTGCATACCCGATGGCTTTCGGGCGGTTTTCTATGGCGATGTAGGAATTTTCCGGCATTCCCGCCAGAATTTGCCGGATGATAGCCTCCGGGTCCTCGGTCCGGGGGTTGTCGGAAGTAATGATACAAATATCAGCATACTTTGCCCCGATGGCCCCCATAATGGGCCGCTTCATGGGGTCCCGGTCGCCGCCGCAGCCGAACACGGCGATGAGCCGCCCCTTGCAGTAACCCTTCACGGAGGACAGGACATTTTCCAGTCCGTCGGGGGTGTGGGCATAGTCGATGAGGACCGTATAGGGCTTTCCGGGGGTGGGGACCACTTCCAACCGGCCCTTTACGCCCATGGCCTCACTGAGGGCCGATGCCGCTTTGGCAAGGGGAATGCCCAGCACCGCAGCCAGCCCCAGCACCGTCAGACCGTTGGACACGGCAAAGCTTCCGGGAATTGGAAGGGACACCTTAGCCCGCTCCTCGCCCAGCACGGCGGTAAAGGATACTCCGTCGGCCCGCAGGGAAACGTCCGCAGCATACAGCCCCGCGCCGGGATGCCAGGAGGTGGTCAGGATGGGACAGGCGGCCTTGGCCTTCATCCGGTCGAACCAAAAGTCGTCCCGGTTCAGAACAGCCTGGTCGCACCGGGCGAACAGCTCCGCCTTTGTGTCGCAGTAGGCCTCCATGGTGTGGTGGAAATCCAGGTGGTCCTCGGTCAGATTGGTAAAGGCCGCCGCCCGGAAACGGATGCCCCCCACCCGGTCAAGTGCGATGGAATGAGAAGAAACCTCCATAACCACATGTGTGCAGCCTGCGTCCAGCATCTGCCGGAACAGGCCCTGCAATTCAAAGCTCTCCGGGGTGGTCCGCTCCGTAGGCAAAACTTCATTGCCAATGCAGTTTTCCACCGTGCCGATGAGGCCAACCTTGGCCCCCAACGTCTTTTCCAGCACCTGCTTCAAGAGAAGCGTCACGGAGGTCTTGCCGTTGGTGCCGGTGACGCCGATCATGGTCATTTTTTCTGCCGGGTGGCCGTAGTAATTGGCCCCAATGAGGGCCAGCGCCAGCCGGTCAGAGGAAACAAGAACATAGGGAACGTCTCCCTCCGGCTTTTTGGTCGTGACCACCGCCGCAGCGCCTTTTTCCAGCGCCATGGGAATGAATCGGTTTCCGTCGGTCTGGAAACCGGAAACGGCCACAAACAGCCCCCCCGCCGTAACCTTCCGGGAATCGTAGGCCACGCCGGAAATGTCCAGATCCTCCGGAACGTTGGTTTCCAGAACGGTCACGCCCTGCAATAATTCCTTCAGCTTCATAGCGAAACTCCTTTTTCGCCCTAATCGGCGGCTTTTGTATTGAGAAACTGCACCCGGATCGTTGTCCCCCATGGGACCTTCGTTCCGGGCGGTACGGATTGCTCCGCAGCGGTCACTGCCGGGGAAATGTCCGTGTTGCCCAGAATGAGCAGGTTCAATCCTGCATCCTGAGCAGCCTGAGCGGCCTTCATCCGGTCCATGCCCAGAAAGTCCGGCACGGTCACGTTCTCTGCCTCCGGCGTTTCCCCGCAGTAAAGAAGCACCTGAGAATCCCCGGAGACGGTCTCTCCGGCAGCGGGTATCTGGCCAGTAACATTTTCCCCGTCCCCGACGACCCGTGCCGTCAGGCCCAGGGCTTTCAGGGCTTTTTCCGCATCCTTCCGGGTCTCCCCGGTCCAGTCTGGCAGCGTGATCTCCCAGCCCGCCGCATCTTCCTCCGTGTAATTCCGCTCCACCTCCAGATAGGGCAGAATGTCGCTCATAACGCTCCCCACGGTGGGGGCCGCCATTACGCCGCCGGAAATATAGATGCCCGTGCTGCGGGAGGGGGTGTCCAGGGCCACCAGGACCAGATAGCCGGGGTCCTCCATGGGGGCCACCCCCACGAAGGACACGATCTTATCCGTGACCCGGCTGCCGTTTTCATCGAACACGTCGATCTTTTCGCTGGTGCCGGTCTTGCCGCCGATGGAAAAGCCCGCCACGGAAGCGTTTTTCGCCGTTCCTTCCGTGACCACGGAGCGAAGAAGCATCCGCATGGTGTCGCTGGTCTCTTTGGAGATGGTCCGGCGAACTACTGTCGGCTCCTGCTTTAAGACCGTGTTCCCCTCGGCGTTCAGCACCTCGGAAACAATGTACGGCTCCAAAAGATACCCTCCGTTGACCACGGAGGAAATAGCCCGTGCCAGCTGCAGGGGAGTCAGCTTGAAGGTCTGGCCGAAGGAACCGGAGGTCAGGGAGGCCGTGCCCCACTTGTTCGTGTCCGTCACCAGAGCTTTGTCAAAAAACACGCCCTTGCTCTCCCCCGCCAGGTCAATGCCGGTCTTTTCCAGAATGCCGAACCGCTGGACGTATTTGTAGAAGGTCTCCCCGCCCATTTTCAGGGCAATGTGGGCAAAGGCGATGTTGCAGGAATTCTGCAAGGCCTGAGGGGTCTTTTCGGCCCCGTGGCCCGCCGAACGCCAGCAATGGAGCAGTTGGGACCGGCCCGGTATCTGCTCAGCGCCCTTGCAGTAGAAATTGGTATCCAGGTCAATGGACCCGGAATCCAGCGCCGCCGCCATGGTCAGCACCTTAAAAGTGGACCCCGGCTCGTAGCCGTCGGAGAGGACCCGGTTGCGCCATTGCTTTAATCTGGCGGCAGTCATGGCCTCCTGATAGGCTTTCTTCTTGGCAGTATATCCTTCGCTCCCCTCCGGCTCGCTCAAGTAAGCAAAGCGCAGTTCCTCCACCTGTGCGGCGGCCTTGGGATCGAGAATGGCCTGATAATCGTTTGGGTCATAACCGCTCAAAGTGGCCATGGCCAATATCTCCCCGGTCTTGACGTTCATCACCAAACCGAAAGCCCCGTTCTGCACGTCATAGCGGGCGATGGCCTCCTCCATGCGTTTTTCCAGGCACGCCTGGACCGTGGAATCCAGCGTCAGCACGACACTGCATCCGGGGGTGGCAGAGACGAACTTTTCAAAGGAAAAGGGCATATCCATTTCGTTATTGCCCTTGGTGGTCACGACTTTATCATTGCCGCCGGTCAGATACCGGTCGTAAGCGGCCTCCACCCCTTCCGAGCCGGTGTTGGAGGCGTTGGTGAAGCCAATCACCTGGCTGGCCAGGGTCCCCATGGGATAATATCGCTGGGAATTGGGTTCCAGATGGATGCCGGAAATGTCGTTTTCCTGAATGTAGGCCCGAATTTTCGCCCCGGTCTCCCGGTCCACACGGGCTGCCACCATCTGGTAGCGCTTAGATAAGTCCTTGCCCTTCTTTTCGATGCTTTCCGGGTCCACACCCAGCAATTCTCCCAGAAAGGCCGCAATAGCACTTAAATCCGCCCTGGACTGCTTCAATTCGTGGGGGTCCAGATAGACATTCTCCACCCCCACGGAAGCGGCCAGGGTATTCATGTTCCGGTCGTAAATGTTCCCCCGCATGGCGGTAACATAAGTGGTCCGGGTCTGGTTGCGCAAGGCCTCCCGGGCGTAGTAATCATAATTGACCACCATCAGATCGTAAAGCCGCAGGGCCATAGGCACAAAGGCCAGCAGCCCCAAAACTGCGGCAGTCAGCCGTATCCGGCGATGATGTCCGCTGTCCATACGGATGCGGCGATATTCCGGTTTTTTCCCGGCCACAGACACTCCCCCATTTTTCGCAAAAGCGGGCAGCAGGAGAGCCCCCGCTGCCCATACTGCTGGTAGTATCTTATTGGCCGGAAGGGCGATTATGCGAACAAGCCCCGGAAAAAGTCTGCCACTCGTTGGAAAATACCCGGAGTCTCCGGAGCCTGGGGGATGGTCACGGAAAGGGACTGGTGGGAAAGCTGGTCCTCAGGCACCATGCCCATGCCCAGCGCCGCCTGACGGACCTCGTTCAGGTCGTACTGCTCGCCGTACTTCTGTTCCAGAACTTCATTCTGGTCCTCCAGGTCCCAAACGTAGCGCTGCAGAGTCCGCTGTTCGCTGCGGACCTGCTCCAATTCCACCATGCCAACGCACAGCACCACCGCCATAATGGCGGACAGCACCATGGCCGCCAGGGCCAGGGGGTCAATGCGGATAACAGTCTTCGGCTTCCGCACAGGCTTGGGCAGCAGACTGCCGGGGCTGGGAAGATGAATTTCCGGCTTTCGGGCCGACGTGCCCTCGTAAGAGTATCGAATATATTGAATGTCCGAACGATCACGCTGCATACGTTCTCATCCTTCCGTAAAAAAATCACAGTTTTTCGCAGACCCGCAGTTTAGCGCTCCGGGACCGGGGATTTTCTGCCAATTCTGCTTCGCTGGCCGTCAGGGGCTTGCGGGTAATGAGCTTCACCTTCGGCTTCTTGCCGCAGACGCACACCGGGAATTCCGGCGGGCAAGTGCAGCCCCTGGCAGCCTCCGCCATGGCAGTCTTGACAATTCTGTCCTCCAGAGAATGGAAGGTAATGACTGCCAGCCGTCCCCCGGGGTTCAGGGCCTCGATGGCCTCCGGCATCATCCGCTCCACGGCCCCCAGCTCATCGTTGACGGCAATGCGGATGGCCTGAAAACTCCGCTTGGCCGGATGCTGCTTCTCCCGCAAAGCGGAAGCGGGCATGGCGCTGCGGATAATGTCCACCAACTCCAGAGTTGTCTTGATGGGTGCATCTCCCCGGCGGCGGCAAATAGCGGCGGCGATCTGAGCGGCATAGCGCTCCTCACCGTAGGCGTAGAGGATGCGCCGCAGTTCCTCCTGGGACCAGGTATTCACCACATCCGCCGCCGTCAGGTTTTCCGTATTGTCCATCCGCATATCCAGCGGCGCATCACTCATGTAGGAAAAGCCCCGCTCCCCGTCGTCCAGCTGAGGGCTGGAAACGCCCAGATCCAGCAGGATGCCGTCCACGCCGGAAATGCCCAGGTCGGAAAGAACCCCGGGCAGGTCGGAAAAGTTGCTGTGGACCAGCTGTACCCGGTCATGGAAGGGGGCCAGCCGCTCCCCGGCGGCCGCCAGGGCCACATTGTCCCGATCGATGCCGATGAGTTTGCCCGTAGTGAGCCGGGAAGCGATTTGATAGGAATGACCGGCACCGCCCAGGGTCCCATCCACATAAATGCCCTCCGGGCGGATATTCAGGCCGTCGATGCACTCCCGGAGCATCACGGACACATGATGAAATTCGCTCATAGCCGGATCGCCTCCAAAGACGCCAGCAGCTTCTCCGGCGTCAGATTCTCCTGTTCAAAGGCGTTGAACTCCGCCTCATCCCAGATTTCCGCCTGTCCGGCCCGGCCCACAATGACCGCATCCTTCCGGATACCGGCGTAGGACAGCAGGTAGGCGGGAAGGGTGAAGCGGAACTGCCGGTCCGGCACGCACTCCGCCGCATTCATGAAAATAAGGCTGGTGGCCTCGCCCCGCTGAGAGAGCGGCAGCGCGTTATAGTGTTCTTCCAGGGTACGCCAGTCGGCCTCGGTATACATCGTCAGGCACCGGCAGCCGCAGTTGACACCCAGGGTCACGAAGAAGCGTCCGGTCAGCTCCTCCCGCAGCCGGGAAGGCAGAAACATTCGATTTTTGTCGTCCAGCTTTGCCGGATACTTGCCGATCATGATGTTGTGCCTCCCTTCCGCTCCACTTTACTACCCTTTTTCTCCATTTAAGGACAGTATAATCGCTTCTCCCGAAAAAATCAATATTTTTTTCGATTTTTTCCGAAAAACCGGGAGATTTTTGTGTTATTTAGAACAATCGTTTGATTATCAGAAGAATTGCAGGGCATTATCCCGGATGCGTCCCCGGATGCGGACGGGCTTCTTCGGGCATTGGAGCAAAAATTCCGCCAGCGGGGCCTCCACCCGGTCCTGGACCGCCCGGCGGAGCCGCCGTGCCCCGTCCTTTCCCCGGCAGCCCTCGGAAAGCCACCTTGGCGTTTCCTCCGGAAGCAGCACCGTCAGGCCATTGGACCTGCACCGGGCCAGAAGCTGGTTCAGGTATTTGGCCGCAACGGACCCCAGTGCCTCCTCATCCAGCTTCCGGAAGCAGACAATGCGGTCCAACCGCCCCAGAAATTCCGGGGCGAAGCACTCCCGCAGAGCCTCCTCCATTTTCTCCCGCCGGCCGGAGGGGGAAAAGCCCAGGCCCTCCCCGGAGACCTGACTGCCCACGTTTGAGGTCATCACCACGATGGCGTTGCGAAAGCTGACCCGGCGGCCGGTGCTGTCCGTCAGGACCCCTTCCTCCATAATCTGCAGCAGCACTCCGGTCACATCCGGGTGGGCCTTTTCCAGTTCGTCCAGCAGTACCAGACAGTAGGGCCGCCGTCGGACAGCCTCCGTCAGCTTGCCGCCGTCTTCATAGCCCACGTAGCCGGGAGGGGCACCGATGAGCCGGGCAACCGACTGTTTTTCCATATATTCCGTCATATCCAGCCGGATCATGGCCTCTCGGCTACCGTACAGCTCCTCCGCAATGGTCCGGCAAAGCTCCGTTTTGCCCACGCCGGTGGGGCCGGCAAAGAGCATACAGGCAATGGGCCGCTCCGGGTCCCGGACCCCCGCCAGCCCCCGGCGCAGTAATTCCGCCACGGTGTTCACCGCCTCGCTCTGACCCAGGACCTGCCGGGAGAGAGCTTCTTCCAAATGCAGCAGCTGTTCCCTCCGACTGGCAGTAAGCCGCCCCACCGGGATGCCTGTCCGGGCGGATACTGCCCAGGCCACATCCGACGCCGTGACGCTGCGGGCCCGGCGCCCCTCTCTGGGTTCCCCGGATCTTTTCATCCGGTCCCGAATCAGGGCCGCTTCTTCGAACCGGCTTTCCCGGACCGCCTCGTGGAGAGCCTGTTCCAGATTTTGCCGCTCCTCGCTTTTGCCCCATTGCAGTTCCTCCATCCGGGCGTGGGCCGCTCCCTCGTCCAGCAGGTCAATGGCCTTATCCGGCAAATACAGGTCCGGCAGATACCGGACGGACAGGTCCACTGCCGCCTGCAAAGCCTCCTCCGTAATACGGAGTCGATGATGCCGCTCCAGACCGGGCTTCAGGCCCTGCAAAATAGCCAGAGCCGATGACTTATCCGGCTCCTCCACCCGGACAGGCCGGAAACGTCGCTCCAGAGCCGGGTCCTTTTCGATGAATTTCCGGTATTCCTCCAGGGTCGTGGCACCCAGCATCTGCAATTCCCCCCGGCCCAGGGCGGGCTTCAGAATATTGGCGGCATCGATGGCTCCCTCCGCCGCCCCGGCTCCAACGATGGTGTGCATTTCGTCCACGAACAAGATCACGTCGGCACTGCGGCGAATTTCCCCCAGCACATCCCGGAGCCGTTCCTCGAATTCCCCCCGGTACTTGGTTCCCGCCACAAGATTGGCCATATTCAGGCTGATAAGCCGCTTGTTTTTCAACTGAGGCGGCACGCTGCCCGCTGCCAGTCGCTGGGCCAGCCCCTCGGCAATGGCGGTCTTGCCCACCCCCGGTTCTCCGATGAGAGCGGGATTGTTCTTGTTCTTCCTGCTCAGAATGCCAATGACCATATTGATCTCCCGGTCCCGGCCCACCACCGGCTCCATATTGGCGGCCTTGGCCACCAGGTCCTCGCTGAACTGCTCCAATAGCTTCACGTGTATCCGCTCCTCCTTTTTCACCTCAATGTCGCCCCATTGCAGATTCTCCACCGCCTGGGTAAACAGCGCCGTCCGGTCCACCCCCGCCCAAAAGAGCGCCTCCCCGGCGGCGCAGCTCTCCAAACGCAGCAGGGACAGCAGCAGATGGATGGGTCGGATGACCAGGCTCCCGGTGCATTTGGCCTCCCGGGCCGACAGGCGCAAGATCCGTCTTGCTTTTCCGGTCCATCCCTGGGGCAGGGGCAGATCCGTAGCCCCAATGCCCAACTCCAGGGCCGTCAGGCTCCGCAATAACCCATAGTCTGCGCCCCAGCTTCGCAGCAGCTCCCCGGCAATGCCCGGACTTTCGGACAAAGCCAACAGCAAATGCCCGGAACCCACGCAGCTATGTCCCATGGCACGGGCTTCATCGCCGCTGCGGCGGAGAATCTCCCGTGCGCTCTCGTCAAATCCCACGCTTCTCCCTCCCCTGCCGGAAAATTTTTCCCGTGGGAATGAAAAAATATACCGCAAAAGAAAAAAAGGAATTGCTTTTTCCGGAATCCATGCTAGAATAAGGATGTATCCCATCTTGGATACGCCATCACACACATAATGGGAGGGTTACATATGGCTTACAAAATCACCGATACCTGCATCAAGTGCGGTACCTGCGCTGAGAACTGCCCCGTGGAGGCAATCTCCGAGGGCGACGACCAGTACGTGATCGACGCCGACGTTTGCGTTTCCTGCGGCTCCTGCGCCGAGAACTGCCCCGTCGAAGCAATCGAGGAGGGCTAATTGCCTGATTCCATGGTCGGCCTGTGTGCTGGTTTTCCGGCGCGCAGGCCGATTTTTTGGAGGTATTCATGGAAACTCTGTTCAACGGTTTTACTCTGATCCACTCCCCCGGCGCTTTCCCGCTGAGTACGGACAGCATGGTCCTGGCGGATTTCGTCCGACTGCGGCCAAACGCCAGAGTTCTGGACTTAGGCTCCGGCTGCGGCACCTTGGGACTGCTGCTCTGCGCCAAAAATGAGACCTGCACCGTTATGGGCATCGAGTTGGACCCGGAGGCCCACGCCATGGCCCTTGAAAACGCCGCCCGCAACGGCATCGACCGCCGTCTTGGCAGTATATGTGCCGACCTGCGGCAGCTGCCCTCGGAAATCGTCCCCGGCAGTTTTTCCTGCTGTGTTTCCAATCCCCCCTATTTTTCCGGCGGCTTTGCCAGCACCACTCACCCCAAGGCCCGACAGGAGCAGACCTGTTCTCTGCGAGATGTGTTCGCCGCCGCATCGAAAGGACTGCGCTTCGGCGGAGACTTCTTTCTGGTTCACAAGCCCGAGCGGCTGGGTGAGTTGTGCGCCCTGGGAGCGGAATTTGATTTGATTCCCAAGGTCCTGCGGCTGGTGCGGCACAAAATCGACGGCAGCGTGAGCCTTATTTTGCTGCAAATGCGGAAAGGTGCCAAGCAGGGGCTTCTTTTTCAGGAAATTGCCCTTCGGGACACGAAGGGCCACCCCACAGCGGACTACCGCCGAATTTATCATCTCGAAGTATCCTAAGGAGGCATCTATGGCCGGTACACTTTATCTGGTCCCCACCCCCATCGGCAATCTGGGGGACATTTCGCCCAGAGCCCGGGAGACTCTGGAGCAGGCGGATTTTATCGCCGCCGAGGACACCCGTGTGACCTTGAAGCTCCTGAACCATCTGGGCATCAAAAAAAGCCTGGTCAGCTACTATGAGCATAACAAGGCCCAGCGGGGCGACGCTCTTTTACAGCGGATCTTGAACGGTGAAAACTGCGCACTGGTATCCGACGCCGGTTCCCCGGCCATTTCGGACCCCGGTGAGGACCTGGTCCGTGCCTGCGCCGAAGCAGGCATCGTGGTCACGGCCATCCCCGGCCCCTGCGCCGTGATCACCGGGCTTTCCATTTCCGGCCTGCCCACGGGCCGGTTCTGCTTTGAAGGGTTCCTGTCCACCACAAAAAAAGTCCGGCGGGAGCATTTGGAATCCCTCCGGCAGGAAAGCCGTACCATGATTTTCTACGAAGCCCCCCACAAACTGGTGAACACCCTGGAAGACCTGGCGGAATTTTTCGGAGTGGGCCGAAAAATCAGCCTATGCCGGGAACTGACCAAGCTCCATGAGGAAGTGGTCCGCACCACCCTGGGCGAGGCTTTGGAACGCTACCGGGAAACACCTCCCAAGGGAGAATTTGTGCTGGTTGTGGCCGGGGCCAAGCCGGTGGTGGAAGAAAAACCCACCACCCAGGATGCCCTCAACCGGGTCCAGGCTCTGATGGATGCGGGGCTTTCCCGAAAAGACGCCGTGAAGCAGACCGCTCAGGAACTGGGCCTGCCCCGGAATCAAGTCTACGAAACGGCCCTGCAAATTTGAATATACCTGGCAGAAAAGACCGGACACCCGTTTTTACGGATGTCCGGCTTTTTTCGACCAAATCTCCCTTCGGTCTGGGACTTTTTCAGTTCTTTTGAAGCATTTCGACGCAGCGGCTACATAGATTCTTTCCGAAGAACTGCCGCAGGTTCTCTCTGGCACCACAGAAAATACAGCAATTTTCCATCTTCTCCAGAACAATCCTGCGGTTCTCCACAAGGATCTCCAATTCCGTTCCCACCTGGATCCCCATAGCCCGCCGCACCTCCACCGGCAGCACGATCCTCCCAAGATCGTCCACCTTGCGAATGATGCCAGTCGTTTGCATAGTTTCGGCCTCCCTTGCCTATCCTGAATTGATTATAACGTCCCGAAACGCAAATGTCAAAACTTTTTTCATTCAATCGGACATTATTTAATATTTGTGCATTTTCACAATTATTTTGTTAATATACTCTGCATAGTCTTTACTCCGGGAGGCGATGGTATGGCAATGAGTATTCTATGGGGGCTGCTGATTTTATGTTCCGTTGTTTTTTCCCTGTGGAACGGCACCGGTCCGGCCCTCAGCACCGCCGTGGCCCAGGGGGCCCAAAGCGGTCTGACCCTGGCCATTTCCATCGGTGGATCCCTGTGCCTATGGAGCGGAGTGGGGCGGCTTATGAAAGCCGTGGGAGCGACAAACGCCCTTTCCCGGCTGCTGCGCCCCCTGTTGGGGAGAATTTTCCCGGAGTCCCACCGGGATGCTTCCCTTGCCGGTGCCCTCAGCGGCAACATCTGCGCCAATCTCCTGGGACTGGGCAACGCTGCCACCCCCATGGGCATTGCGGCGGCTAAGCGGCTTATAGACCCGGCCCGGCCAAACGTCGCCGGGGATAGCCTGTGCCGTCTCATCGTACTGAACACCGCCTCCATCCAGCTGATCCCCGCCAATGTGGCCGCCGTCCGGGCTTCCCTAGGCTGCCAACGGCCCTTCGATATTCTCTATGCAGTCTGGGCCACCAGCTTCACCTCCGCCGGAGCGGGGCTGCTGATGGCCTGGATCCTGGGGAAGGTGTGGAAAGATGCTTGATTATCTGGTGCCGATGCTCCTGCTTCTGCTCTGCGCCGTTGCCCTCAGAAAGCAGGAAAACGCATATGAATTGCTCTTGGAAGGCGGAAAAGAGGGACTAAAACTGTTATTTTCCCTGATTCCCACGCTGGTCATGCTGCTGACCGCCGTGTCCATGCTCCGGGCCTCCGGGGCCATGACTACCCTGGGGGGCCTTGCCGAGCCGGTGTTTTCGTTTCTGGGCATCCCGCCGGAAACCGCCATGCTGGTACTCATCCGCCCCATCAGCGGCAGCGCCGCATTGGCCGTGGGGGCTGATTTAATGGCCGCATACGGCCCGGATTCTCGAATTGGCCGTACCGCGGCCATCATGCTTGGCTCCACGGAAACGACCTTTTACACCATCAGCATTTATTTTGGGGCCGCCGGGGTACGCAAAACCCGCTACACCATTCCGGCGGCGTTGACCGCCGATTTGGTGGGCTTCTGCATGGCCAGCCTTACCGCCCGGCTCTTTTTTGCTGGATAAGACCCATGATTATGAGAATAATCGCCCCTGCGCCCATGCCCAGAAGCAGGGCCAGCGTGTTGGACCTCCCCAAAGTGGGTAGTGGCTCCTCCGGCGTTGGCGTTTCCACGGTCTCCACCCGGATGCCCTCTACCAGAAGTCGGTGGGTGTTCACCCCGTAGGGCGTGCAGGTCAGCAGTGTCACCCGGTCCTCTCCGGGAACGGCTTTCAAGACCTCCGTCTGGTCCGGGGTCACTGTTTTGATTTCCTCCACTTCATACGTCAGCGTCCGGCCCAAAACCCGCAGGGTAAACCGGTTCCCCGGCTCCAATTCGTCCAGCCGGGTGAATAATTCCGCTCCGGGCAAGCCCCGATGGCCGGTGATAACGCATTTCCGGTCCATGCCGCCCAAGGGCAGGTCCGTTTCCGGCAAATGGCCGGTCCCCCGGCGCAACGTCGCATCGGAAACGCCATGATACACCGGAATGGTCAACCGGATTTTTGGAATTTCCAGGGTGGCCATGACTCCGCTGCCCTCCGGGTCCAAAAGTTCCTCGTAAGCCGTCGGATCGTCCCGTTTTGCTTCCGCCTCCGCCCAGAGGGCATCCAGACGCTGTCCGGTCATTTCCTCCACCCCGGAGGCGTAGGCCCGTGCGGCCTGCATCTGATTTTTCCTTGCAAAATACTGGGCCAGAACGGGATAGGTCAGCAGGGCCAGCCCCATCAGGATCAGGGCAATCGCCCGTTTCATTTCTTTTTCCGCAGAAGCCGGAGGCCCGTGCCAGTCAGTACCACGCCGGCCGCCGCAAACAGGGCCACGCCCATGCCGCCGGTGGCGGGAAGCATTCCGCTGGAGGGCTTATTGGTCAGGTGCAGGGCGTAATAGCTGGCGTTTCCGCCATCCAGAACGCCGTCTGCGTTGCGATCGGTCAAGGTCACCTCCGCCGTGGCGGTCTGCTGGGGATAGCCTGCCGGAACATTCGTCTGGGTCACGCCGTACGCGCCCAGGTCCAGACCCGTCAGGCGGATTTTGCCGTTTACGTCCGTGGTCAGTACCGCTGCCGTCTCGCCGGACAAGGCCGGGCGGTACACATTTCCGTCCTTCACAAAGGGCAGGTCCGCCGTGCCCCGGCTCAGCTTGAAAGTGCCGTCGGAAAGGGCCGTACCGCTTGGGTCCGTAAGGCTCAGTTCCATGCCGTAGGTATGGCTGGTCACGGAGGCTGTGGTTTCGCTCCATGTATTTTCATAGCCGTTGGCGTGGTAATCCAGGTAGGCGGTCGCCGTCATGGCAGCGCCGTCACGGATGGTCGTTCCCGCCGTGGCGGAGAAGGTCACTTGAATGGTGTCTTTTCCGAGGTAACCGGTGTGATCGGAGCAGGTCACGGCGAAGGACAGTCCTTGGTTGCTGCCCACCGGACGCGTGGGCGTGTAGGTTTCCACGGTGTGGCCGGAAAGGGCCGATTCGGTGCCTTGCAGCAGGCCCGTCACCTGGACGGAACCGGCGTTCAGGGCCATTTGCTCCGGCAATTTCACGCTGATGCACAGGCCGGTCTGGGTGGCATCATCGGGGTAGCGGGGTGCTTTCAGTGTCAGGGTGTAGTTGACCAGCTCGCCCACGGTGACGGAGGTCCCATCGGTCGTCAATGTCAAGTCACTGCTGGCCTCTTGCTTGGCGCTGGCAGTGCTGCCCACGGCCACCCAGGTGCCGTTTTCATATTTGGGAAATGCCGAGCCGGTCATGAGGAGGTAATCGGAACCGCCCTCCACACGAATGAGATAGTAGCCCATAGACGGTCTGACAGTCGCCGTACCGTTGTCGTCAGCAGTCGCTTCCTCATCCGGTTTATTCGGATCCACAAATAGCGTCTGGTTCTCATTCCAAAGATTATTCAGGAAAGCCGCACGTTCCCCGCCATTAAGATGGAAAAACGCTTCCGGGACAGCATTGGTCCCCGGCGTGGTGTACTGCCCGTAATTGGCAGCGATATAGTCCGCTACCTTGCTGTTCCAGGTGTACATCGGGTCCACCGGCACGCCTGCGTTGATGTGGACATCGACGATTTTGTACACCTTCACTGTCGAACCTGGCTCCAGCCCTGTAACGACAATTGGTGCCCGTGTCCTTTCGTTGATTGCCGCCGCCCGCACCGGGGCGGCCAGGCTGCCCAGAATCAGCAGGAGGGCGATCATCATGGCGCACCATCGCGTAACATTGGTTTTTCTCATAAAAGATTCTCCCTTTGAATTTCTCAGATTCTCCCTAAGAAAATACCATATCATTCCCAGAAATCCTTGTCAATACGCCTTTTCGACACAATTCGCCAAAAATGTCCTTCAGAGAAAGCTTCGTTCAATATGACATATCGTTTGTGCAACCTGACGAAGCCGATTTTCCGTAAAATCGGCCCGTCCCAGAAAACAGATCCCCGGAGCGTTTCACTGCTCCGGGGAATAC
>JALEII010000081.1 GCA_022770345.1 Clostridiales bacterium
CGGCGGGGGCTTGTCCCCGCCGGGTTTTTCTGTTACGGGGGGAAAGAAGAAATCCTCCCGGCGTGGCCAGTGTAGGGGCGAGGCACGCCTCGCCCGCTTAAGTTCCATACGCAGAAATGGCGAGGCAAAAGGCTTCCCCTGGAGGGGAAGCTGGCGCAACGTCAGTTGCGACGGATGAGGTCGAAGCGATCGATTATCACCATGGGATGGTACAAAATTGCTACCTTCGACCTCATCCGTCACGCCAAAAGGCGTGACACCGTAGTAGAGGTATGACTGCCACCGGCAGTCATATAGATTTTGGATTCGCTGCGCGGAGCACCACCCTCCAGGGGAAGGCTATTTTGCGCCTCGCCGGGGGACTTGTTTTTATCTCCCAAGTCCAAAAATCCGCCCTGCCTTTCTTGGCAGGGCGGATTTTTGCGATTCTGTTTTGCCGCTATCCTGAAACATTCCAAAGCAATTCTGTTTTACCGCTTGAACCAGGTGCTTCGGGACAGCAGGACCAGCATGGGAAAAATTTCCAGCCGGCCGGCCAGCATATTGCCGCAGAGGACCAGTTTGGAAAGCGTGCTGAAGCCTGCAAAATTGCAGGAAGGACCCACCAATTCCAATCCGGGGCCGATGTTCTTGAAGCAGGCCAGTACGCCGGAAAGATTGGTCAGAATGGAAAAATTATCCAGAGACACCACCAGAGTGCTCAGCACGATGGTGAGCACATAGGCCGCCAGATAGGCGTTGGTACTTTCCAGCACCGCCTCGTTGACGGTTTTGCCGTTGACCCGGACCCCCGCCTGCTCCAGGGTGGACATGGTGGCGCAGTTGCCCGGAACGCCCATTCCGTCGTATTGCTCCATGGTCTGTTCCAGGACCAGATGGTCCTGGTCGATGAGGGTCGGGTCGTGGCCCTCTGCGCTGAGCTGACGGGCCAGGGTAAGGCCCACCTTGCCGTCGCCTGCAATGATGATGTTCCTGTGATTTCCCTCCAAAAGAAGAAAATTTCCCCAAAACTTTTAATATACCGGTATAGCAGACTGATTCCCAAATAGCAACCCGGCTTTTTCCGACTTTGGCCGTTGCAAAACGGAAGGCGCCGTGTTATACTAAGCAATAATATGCCCATTCGGGAGGAATTCCATGAAAACCCTGCTGCATATCTGCTGCGCACCCTGCGCCAATCAGTGCATCGACAGCCTTCGTTCCGAGGGCATCGACCTGACGGGCCTGTGGTACAACCCCAATATCCACCCCTTTACCGAGTACCGGGCCAGACGGAATTGCCTGCGGGAATACGCCGGGACCATCGACCTGCCTCTGATTGAACGGGACGATTACGGCCTGCGGCCCTTCGTCCGGGAAGTGGCGGAGGACATTCCGGGCCGGTGCGTGAAGTGCTATGAAATGCGCTTTTTCGAGGCGGCACGCCAGGCAAAAGAGGGTGGATTTGATTCCTTTACCTCCTCCCTGTTCATCAGCCCCTACCAGAAGCACGAGCTGATGATCTCCGTTGCGGAAGCGGCTGCAAAAGAATACGGGGTGGAATTCCTCTACCGGGACTTCCGTCCCCTGTTCCGGGCGGGCCAGGAGCGGGCCAGGGAGCTGGGCTTTTATATGCAGAAATATTGCGGCTGTATTTTTTCCGAGCAGGAACGGTACTTAAAGCCCACCAAGATCATTCCCTGAGGAGGATACCATGAAGAACGAATACGCAGTCCCCTGCCTTTTTGGCCTGGAAGGCATTGCCGGTGATGAATTGCGCCGGCTGGGCATGGAAAATGTCCGGGTGGAAAACGGCCGGGTGCTGTTTTCCGGAGAAGAACGGGATATGGTCAAGGCCAACATCTGCCTGCGCACCGGCGAGCGGGTGCTGCTGGTATTGGCAGAGTTCCCGGCGAAGAGCTTTGAAGAACTGTTCCAGGGAGTCTGTCATACCCATCTGGAGCGGTTCATTCCCAAAGACGGGCAGTTCCCCGTGAAGGGACACTGCCTGAATAGCCAGTTGATGAGCGTGCCGGATTGCCAGGCCATCATCAAAAAAGCCGCCTCCAAGCGGCTGGGGGAGGCCTACGGCCTGTCCTGGCTCCCGGAGGACGGCACGAAATTCCAGCTGCAGTTTGCCATCCTCAACGACCGGGTGAGCCTGTATCTGGACACCACCGGAGCAGGGCTTCATAAGCGGGGCTACCGGCCCGTGGGCAACGTGGCCCCCCTGCGGGAGACGTTGGCGGCGGCCATGGTGCTGCTGACCCACTACCGGGGCCGGGAAGTGTTCCTGGACCCCTTCTGCGGCAGCGGAACGATCCCCATTGAAGCGGCGCTCATTGCCATGAACCGGGCTCCCGGAATCAACCGGCACTTTGCCGCCGAGAATTTCCCCTTCGTGGAGAAGACGCTCTGGAAAGAGGAGCGGGAAGCGGCGAAAAACCGGGAATTCCATGGGGATTATAAGATTTTTGCTTCGGACAATGACCCGGCTTGTGTGTCGTTGTCCATGGCCAACGCCCGCCGGGCGGGTGTGGATAAGCGCATCGTCTTTGAAGATGCGGACGCACCCAGCCGGAAATTCCCCGCCGCCGAGGGCATTCTGGTGGCCAATCCTCCCTACGGCCAGCGGATGATGGAACAGCGGACCGCCCAGGCTCTTTATGAGCGCCTGGGCCGCCGGTTAAAGACCGAAAAGGGCTGGAAGCAGTATATCATTACTTCCGAGCCGGAATTTGAGCGGTATTTCGGCCGGAAAGCCGACAAAAAACGCAAGCTGTACAACGGTATGATCCAGTGCAATTACTATATGTACCTGGGCGACATGGCAAAAGGACGGAAGAAATGAAGCATCTTTTTATCATCAATCCTGCGGCGGGGAAAAAGGATCAGACCGCCGCTTATGAAGCGAAGATCCGTCCCGCCTGCGAAGCACGGGGCCTGGATTATGAAATTGCCGTGTCCACCCATTCCGGCAACTGCCGGACCCTGGCCCGCCGGGCAGCAGAATCCGGGGAGGAAGTGCGCCTGTACGCCTGCGGCGGCGACGGGACGCTGAATGAAATTGTCAACGGGGCCGCCGGGTTCCCCAATGCCGCCGTGACCCATTTTGCCGGGGGCAGCGGCAACGATTTTGTGAAAATTTTCACGGAAACGGAACCCTTCCGGGACATCAACGCCTTGCTGGACGAACCCGTCACGGAGGATTTCGACCTGATCAGATGCGGGAAAGATTTGGCCGTGAACGTCTGCTCCGTGGGCTTTGACGCCCGTATCGGCACGGATGTGGCGAAATATAAGAAAATCCCCTTCGTGAAGGGCTTCGGGGCCTACGCCCTGTCCGCCGTGGTGAATACCGTCAAGCGCGTGAAGGAACACTATATCGTCCGCATCAACGGCGAGGTTATCGACGGCAGCGAAACGCTGATTTTGGCGGCCAATGGCCGGTACTACGGCGGCGGGTTCCACCCGGTCCCCAATGCGGACCCCCAGGACGGCAAGCTGGACGTGCTGCTGGTGAAGGGCGTCAGCCGGGGAAAAGTGCTGGAGGTCATCGGAAAATATAAAGACGGCCGCTATGCGGACTTCCCGGACCTCATCCGGCATCTCCGCACGGACCGGCTGAGCATTCAGTGCGATGACGTGACCCCTGTGAATCTGGACGGGGAGCTGCGGCTGCGGAAAAATGTGGACATCGAGGTGGCGGAGGAGAAGCTGCGGTTTTTCCATCCGGCCTGCGTGTCGGTTTCCGAGGAAGATTGTGTGAAAATCGGGGGATAAGCGGAGAATTCCCGAAAAATTCCCGATTTTTTTACGGCGACCCCCTTGCCAAACGGACCGGGAAGTGCTATAATACAAACAATCTAACGTAGAATTACGAAAGAGAGGGGTCGCAAGCCCCTCTCTTTCTTTCTGAAAGGGGCGACAAGCATGAAAATTACCGAACAGGTGGAGGCCTTCGCCAAGCCCATCGTGGAGGAGAAGGGCTGTACCCTCTGGGATGTGGAATACGTCCGGGAAGGCTCGGAGCGGTTCCTGCGGGTCTACATCGACAAGGAAGGCGGCGTGTGCATCGACGACTGCGAAGCCGTGGCCCGGGCCATGGACCCGATTCTGGACGAAAAGGACCCCATCCCGGAAAGCTATCACTTCGAGGTCTGCTCCGCCGGGCTGGAACGGCCCCTGCGGCGGCCCAGAGATTTTGAACAATTCCTGGGTTCCCCCGTGACCGTGAAGCTCTACCGGCCGTATAACGGGCTGAAGGAAATTCCGGGCGTTTTACGGGGCTACGAGGACGGGAAAGTCACCGTGGAAGCCGGGAAAGAAACCATTACCTTTGAAAAGTCCCAGGTGGCGCTGGTGCGCCTGCGGGTGGAATTCTGACAGGAGGAACGAATCATCATGGCAAGAAATACGAGAGCCAAAAAGACGGCGGAAGCCCCTAAGACAGACATCGGGGCAGAAATTTTTGAAAGTCTCCGGGACCTGGAAAAGCTCAAGGGCATCCCTGTGGACTATATGGTGGAGCGGCTGAAGCAGGCGCTCACCAACGCCTATAAGAAGGACCGGGAGGACCACAAGGACGTTCCCGCAGAGAACGTGGTGGTGGACCTGACCGAAAAGGGCCTGTCCATGCGGCAGGTCAAGATCGTAGTGGAGGAGGTGGAGGACCCCGCCCAGGAGATCCAGCTGGACGCTGCCCGGAACGTGAACCCAGATGTGCAGGTGGGGGACCCTCTGTCCATCCCCGTGGATATTTCCAAGTTCGGCCGCATCGCCGCCCAGACTGCCAAGCAGGTGGTCATCCAGGGCATCCGGGAGGCCGAGCGCGGCATGGCTTATGAGAGCTATTCCTCCAAGTCTCAGGAGCTGCTCACCGGTACGGTGCTGCGCATCGACCCGGAGGGCGACGTGATCGTCACCGTGGGTACCGGCAACGAGGCCCACAACGCCGTGCTGCGGACCAGCGAGCAGATTCCCGGCGAGACCTACCAGGTGGGCCAGAAGCTGCGGGTGTATGTGCTGGAAGCCCGACAGGGAAGCCGCTCCACCAGCGTGTATGTGTCCCGGACCCATCCCAATGTGGTCCGGCGGCTCTTCGAGCTGGAAACCCCGGAGATCGCCGACGGTCAGGTGGAAATCCGCAATATTGCCCGGGAAGCCGGTTCCCGGTCCAAGATGGCCGTGCGGGCCGCTATGGAGGGCATCGACCCGGTGGGCGCCTGCGTGGGTCCCCGTGGGTCCCGTGTGGCCGCCGTCGTGGAGGAGCTCCACGGCGAGAAGATCGACATTGTGGTCTGGAGCGAGGACCCCTGCCAGTATGTGAAGGCAGCCCTGAGCCCCGCCGACGTGGTCAGCGTGGAGCTGGTCCCCGGCCAGAAGGCCTGCCGCGTCGTCGTGCCCGACGATCAGCTGAGTCTGGCCATCGGCAAGGAGGGCCAGAATGCCCGCCTGGCCGCCCGGCTCACCGGATACAAGGTGGACATCAAGAGTGTGTCTGCCGCAGCCGCCCCGGAGGCGGAATAAGCGCTTACAAGGAGGGCAGGTACCATGCAGAAGAAGATCCCTATGCGGCAGTGTATGGGCTGCCGGGAGCGCAAGGAAAAAAGGGAACTCATCCGGGTGGTCCGGGGGACGGACGGAACCGTGTCCCTGGATTTTTCCGGTAAGAAAAACGGCAGGGGGGCCTATATTTGCCCCAAGGAGGAATGCCTGGCGAAAGCCATCCGTTCCAAAGCCCTGGAGCGGAGCCTGGAAGCCCCCATCGGCCAGGCGGTGTACGATGCTTTGAAGCGGGAAATGGAGGTCGGCCATGACTGACGGATTGCAGTATTTGTCCCTGGCCCGGAAGGCGGGCCTGGCCGAATTGGGAGAGGAGCCGGTGGGCTCCATTACCCGTGCGGGAAAAGGGGCACTGGTGCTGGTGGCATCCGATTCCTCCGAGCATACCTGGCGCAGAGCCTTGAGCTTTGTGGCGGGGACCAAACAGACCTGCATCCGCATTCCCGCAACGAAGGCGGAAATGGGACAGGCCGTCGGCCGGCAGGAGCTGGCCATTGCGGCCATCACAGACCCCAATATGGCCCTGGCCATGGTGAAGGCCCTGCCCGGAGACCGGACGGTGGCCCTGGAAGCCCTGACTCAGAAGGCCGACCGGCAGAAAAAGCATCGGCAGGAAGAAAAAGCCCACGCCCGGAACGTTCGCAAAAGCGGCGGACATACGAAGAAATGATTTTGGAGGTGCGAGGATATGAGTTTAGTGAAGTATCGTTTGCGAGAGGTGGCGTCGGATTTCGGCGTGGCCCCCAAGGAAGTGACGGAGATCATCTCCAAGTTTTCTGAGAAGCCCAAGTCCAATGCACAGGTGCTCACCGAGGAAGAATTGAACATCGTGTTCGATCAGCTGACCAAGAACCATCCGGTGGAGTCCCTGGAGCAGGCCTTTGCTGCCCAGATGGCGGTCAAGCAGGAGCCCCCCAAGGCCGAGCAGCCCAAGCGGGAGGCCCCCAAAGCCGAGCAGCCCAAGGCTGCCAAGCCCCAGCAGGGCGGCAATAAGACCGGCAATCAGAACGCCAATGCCGGTAATCAAAATGCCAACAATGCAAATAATAATGCCCCCAAGGCCGACAAGGCCAAGGAGCCGGAACGGAAGCGGGAGCGCCGGGTGGTGGATACCTCCGCCGTGCAGGTGAATGTGGCCCGGTTCGACGACCGGGTGGACAATCTGGTCTCCGAGCGGGTGCAGGATTACGCCCGTGGCAAGCAGCGCATCGGCGGCGGCAAGCAGCAGCAGAACAAGAAGCGGGACAACAAGTTCGTCAAGGGCAATAAGGCCAAGAATGAGGAGCAGGAGCGGCTGCGCCGGCTGCAGATGGAGCAGGCCCGGAAGGCCGTGCTGACCGTGAAGATCCCCGAGGAGATCACCGTAGGCGAGCTGGCCTCCCGGATGAAGAAGACCGCCGGGGAAGTCATCAAGCTGCTGATGAAGAACGGCGTCATGGCGGGCATCAACCAGACCATCGATTTTGATACCGCCGAATATGTGGCCACGGAAATGGGCTGCAAGGTGGAGAAGGAAGTCACCGTCACCATCGAGGAGCAGATCATCGACGATCACGTGGACACCGCCGACGAGTTGGAGACCCGGGCCCCGGTGGTGGTGGTCATGGGCCACGTGGACCACGGCAAGACCAGCCTTTTGGATGCCATCCGGAAAACTTCCGTTACTGCCGGTGAGGCAGGCGGCATCACCCAGCACATCGGCGCTTACACCGTGGATGTGAACGGCAAGTCCATCACCTTCCTGGATACCCCGGGCCATGCGGCCTTTACGTCCATGCGTGCCAGAGGCGCCATGTGTACGGATATTGCCATTCTGGTGGTGGCTGCCGACGACGGCATCATGCCCCAGACCATCGAATCCATCAACCACGCCAAGGCCGCTCAGGTGCCCATCATCGTGGCGATTAACAAGATGGACAAGCCCACCGCCAACCCGGACAAGATCAAGGAGCAGCTGACCAAGTACGACCTGATCCCCGAGGAATGGGGCGGCGACACCATTATCTGCCCCATTTCCGCCAAGACCGGCCAGGGCCTGGACGAGCTGCTGGAAATGGTGAACCTGACCGCTGAAATGCAGGAGCTGAAAGCCAACCCCAACCGCCGCGGCAAGGGCACGGTCATCGAGGCCCGGCTGGACAAGACCCGTGGCCCCATCGCAACGCTCTTGGTCCAGAACGGCACTTTGAAGCAGGGCGACATCATCATCGCCGGTACGGCTGTGGGCCGTGTCCGTGTGATGACCAATGATAAGGGCCGCACCGTCAAGACCGCCGGACCCAGCCAGCCTGTGGAGATCACCGGCCTGGCCGATGTGCCTACCCCCGGCGACGAGTTTGATGCCGTTACCGACGAGCGCATGGCCCGGGAACTGGTGGAGCAGCGCCGTCAGGCAGAGAAGGACGCTCTGGCCAAGCTGACCACAAAGGTCACTCTGGATAACCTGTTTGCCAAGATGCAGGAAGGCGAAATGAAGCAGCTGAACCTGGTGGTCAAGGCCGATGTTCAGGGCTCTGCCGAGGCCGTGAAGGCCAGCCTGGAAAAGATTTCCAACGACGAGGTCCGGGTCCGGGTGATCCACGCAGGCGTGGGCGCCATCAACGAGACGGATATTCTGCTGGCTTCCACTTCCGGAGCCATCGTGGTGGGCTTCAACGTCCGTGCGGATGCCGCCGCCCAGGCCAGCGCCCAGCGGGCCAAGGTGGATATGCGGTTCTACCGGGTCATTTATGACGCCATTGACGAGATCGAGGCGGCCATGAAGGGCATGCTGGCGCCCAAGTTCCAGGAGGTCATCATCGGCCATGCCGAGGTCCGCCAGACCTACAAGGTCAGCGCCATCGGCACCATTGCCGGCTGCATGGTGAAGGACGGCAAGGTGAGCCGGGACGCCAAGGTCCGGGTGCTCCGGGACAACATCGTGATCCACGAGGGCGAGGTGGGCTCTCTGCAGCGGTTCAAGGATGCCGCCAAGGAAGTCACCGCCGGTTTCGAGTGCGGCATGAGCATTGCCAAGTTCAACGACATCAAAGAGGGCGACATCTTCGAGTGCTTCGTTATGGAGGAGATCAAGCAGTAATTCCTGCGCGAGGACGGCGACGTTTTGAAATGCAGGGGCGGGGCATGCCCACGCCCCTGCAGCGCCCCGCCGGACACGATCCCGGCAGATCATTTCCCCATCCTGCGGAAACCCATCCGGGTTTCCGCCTTCTGCCATATAAAAAGGAGGAATTCCCAATGGCATCCAACCGTCTTATGCGGATCAACGAGGAGATCCAGAAGGAGCTTTCCGGCATGATCCGAAATCTGAAAGATCCCCGGGTCCAGGACACCATGATCTCCATCACCCGTGTGGAGACCACCCCGGACCTGCGCTACGCCAAGGTCTATGTGAGCTTCCTGCAGGAGGACCGGGCGGCGGAGGCCCTGAAGGGCCTGAAATCCGCCTCCGGCTATCTGCGCCGGGAGCTTGGCAGTGTGCTGCGGCTCCATCACACCCCGGACATCCAGTGGGCCCTGGATGATTCCATCACCTACGGTGCCAGAATGTTGGCCCTTATCAATTCCCTGGAGGTAAATTCCGATGACCACGCTGACGAGGGCTGAAACCGCCCGGTGGCTCTCGGAACGGGACCAATTCCTGATTTTGACCCATGTGCGGCCCGACGGGGACACGCTGGGGTCCGCTGCCCTGCTGTGCCGGGGCCTGCGGAAGCTGGGAAAAACCGCCCATATTCTGGAAAATCCCGGCATTACCGCCAAATATGCTTCCCTGCACGAGGGACTGACCCAAAAGGAAGCTCTGGAGGGCGACACGCTGGTCAGCGTGGACGTGGCGGCTCCCAATATGCTGCCGGACGCTTTCCGGCCGCTGCAGGCGCGCATCGCCCTGCGCATCGACCATCACGGCGCGGCCACACCCTTTACCCCCCTTTCTTTGGTGGATGCGGGAGCGGCGGCCTGCGGCGAAATTCTTTATGACGTGCTGTGCGAGTTGGGTGTAGCCCTGGACAAGCCCATGGCGGACGCTCTCTATACCGCCGTCAGCACCGACACCGGCTGCTTCCGCTATGCCAACACCACCGCACATACCTTCACCACGGCGGCGGCCTGCGCTCAGGCCGGGGCGGACCTGTCCGGCATCAATCTGGCCCTGTTTGAGACCAATTCCTTCGCCCGGCTGAAAATCCAAAGCTATCTGGTGGAACACGCCCGGTTCTATCGGGACGGGGCCCTGGCAGTCTGCCCGCTGCCCCGTGCCGTCGAGGAAAGTGTGGGCGCCGGGGAGGACGATCTGGAGAATATTTCCGGCTTCCCCCGGTCCATTGCCGGGGTGAAAATGGCGGCCACCCTCCGGGAGGATCCGGACGGCCGGGTGAAAATCTCCGTCCGGGCGGTGCCGGGGTATGACGCTTCGGCGGTCTGCGCCCGGTTCGGCGGCGGCGGCCACAAGGGCGCTGCGGGGGCATCTCTGCACCTGCCCCTGGAGGAAGCGGCCCAGGCGGTGGCGGCAGCCATGGAGGAACTGGTTTGACCGGCATCGTCATTGTGGACAAGCCTGCCGGGTGGACCAGTCAGGATGTGACGGCCCGGCTCCGGCGGGTGTTCGGCACCCGGCGTATCGGCCACGGCGGGACCCTGGACCCCATGGCTACCGGCGTGCTGCCGGTGTTCGTGGGGCGGGCCACCCGAGGGGTAGAATTTTTTGAACACGCCGATAAGACTTACGAAGCTGTCCTCCGGCTGGGAACTGTCACGGACACCCAGGACAGCACCGGAACAGTGCTGGAAAAGCGGCCTGCAGCCGTGACGGAAGCGGAATTCCGGGATATTTTGCCGAAATTTACCGGGAAAATCACCCAGGTTCCACCCATGTACTCGGCCATTAAAGTAGATGGAAAAAAGCTTTATGAGTTGGCCCGCGCGGGCAAGGAAGTGGAGCGAAAGCCCAGAGAAATTACAATATTTTCCCTGGAACTGTTGGAGTTTTCCGGAGAAACGGCGAAAATCCGAGTCCACTGCTCCAAGGGAACCTATATCCGGACGCTGTGCCATGACATCGGGGCGGCTCTGGGCTGCGGCGCTTGCATGGAGACTCTGCGCCGGACGGCGGCGGGGGAGTATACCCTGGCGGACAGCGTGGAACTGGACACGCTGCTGAATGCCGAACGCCCGGAGGACTATCTTCGGGATGTGGACACCCTGTTTCGGCAATATCCGGCGGTGACGCTGACGGAAAAGCAGACCCTGCGCTGCCGGAACGGGAATTCGTTCTCCATTGCCCTGCCGGAGGGCAGCTACCGGGCCTACGACGGCCAGGGGACGTTCCTTATGCTGGCAAAGGTCCGGGGCGGCATCATGGAGACGGTCAAGAGCTTTTTTGATGTGTGAGAAAAGCCTTCCCCTGGGGGTTGTGCCCCGCGCAGCGAATAGCAATGAACATGACTGCCGGTGGCAGTCATACCGCTACTAAGTGGCCGCAAAGCGGCCGGATGAGGGGCGGTAGGCAGTCCGATTTTGAGTGTAGGGGCGAGGCATGCCTCGATGCGCCAGCTTGCGATAACTGAGTAATGAAAATCGACGCTGAGACCGACGGGACAGAGAAAAGCCTTCCCCTGGAGGGTGGTGCTCCGCGCAGCGAATCCAAAATCTATATGACTGCCGGTGGCAGTCATACCTCTACTGCGGTGTCACGCCTTATGGCGTGACGGATGAGGTCGAAGGTAGCATTTTTGTACTATCTCATGGTGATAGTCGTTAGCTTCGACCTCATCAGTCTGCCTTTGCAGGCAGACAGCTTCCCCTCCGGGGGAAGCCTTACGCCACGCCGGTTCGGCGTATGGAATTCGGCGCATCGGGGCATGCCCACGCCCCTACAAAGCATCGCCGGGAGGCATCTCAAACTTGGTAGACTACAACCCCTCAGTCACGGCGTTGCCGTGCCACCTCCCCCTACACGCCGGGAGACATCGCCCCGCCGGGAGACCTGCCCGCACACCTCATACAGAAAAGGAAGAACTATGCAAGAAAAGACCATCTATGCCCTGGGCTTTTTTGACGGGGTGCATCTGGGCCATCAGGCCCTGCTGAATACCTGCAAGGCTCTGGCGGCAGAATACGGCTGTGCGGCCGGGGTGCAGACCTTTGGGAATCACCCGGACGCTTTGGTGGAGGGCAAGGCCCCCGGCCTTATCAACTCCATCGCCGACCGGGAGGCTCTGCTCCGGGAAATGGGTATGGAGCGTGTCATCGTGCTGCCCTTTGACAACGCATTGATGCACACCCCCTGGCAGGACTATTTTCAGCGGCTCCTGACGGAATTTCACGCCGGGGGCATCGTCTGCGGCTACGATTTCCGCTTCGGGGACCGGGGGGCGGGCGACGGCGAAAAGCTCCTGTCCGCCTGCAAAGAGACCGGCATCCCCTGCCGGGTGGTGCCGGAGCAAAAAGTGGAGGGGCTGACCGTTTCCTCCACCCGCATCCGGGGCTTCCTGGCGGAGGGCAATATTGCCGAGGCCAACCGATTTCTGGGGCATCCCCACCGACTCACGGGAAAAGTGGTGACGGGCCATCAATTGGGCCGGACCATGGGCATCCCCACGGCGAATATTGCCGTGCCTGCCGGGGTGGCCCTGCCGAAATACGGCGTGTATGCCTGCAAGGCCCTGGTGGACGGGAAAGCCTACCCGGCGGTGACGAACATCGGCCTGCGGCCCACCGTTGGTGGCCATCATGTGACCGTGGAGCCATGGCTTCTGGACTACGATGGGGACCTGTACGGCCGGGAACTGACCCTGCTCTTTTACGATTATCTCCGGGAAGAACGAAAATTCCGGAATCTGGATGCGCTGCAGGCGGAGATCCGGAAAAATGCCGACCAGACCCGGAAATTCTTTGAAAAAACCTGAAAAAGTGCTTTACTTTTCGGGAAAGCCATGATATGATAATCGGGCCGGTTTTGCCGGTAATTTGATGCGCCCAGGCGCAGTGGCGGGAGAAGTCCACTGACCCCCACTTTGCTTCGGGTGAGAATATTTGAAAGGTGGATAAATTCCATGATCCAGAAGGAAAAGAAGACCCAGGTCATCCTGGACAATGCTACCCACGAAGGCGACACCGGTTCTCCCGAGGTCCAGATCGCGATTCTGACCGCCCGTATCAACGAGCTGACGGATCATCTGCGGGTTCACAAGCGCGACAACCACTCCCGTCGTGGCCTGCTGATGATGGTCGGTAAGCGCCGCAGTCTGCTGGACTACCTGTACCGGAAGGACATCGAGCGGTACCGTGCGATCATCGCCAAGCTGGGCATCCGTAAGTAAGTATTGAGAAAGGGCGGCGAAAGTCGCCCTTTTTTCAGAATCGTCGGGATTTTAGCAGTTGAAAGTGTGACAGAAGCGGAGTGTACCTCCACGTTCCTGCCCCAGTTTCAAGTGCTAAACCTCCCGACACCAAAAAATTCTACAACAGGAGGTAATTTTACCAATGATTACGCACAAACAGTTCCCGAATCACAAGGTTTATGAAATGATGATCGGTGGCCGCCCCTTTACCGTGGAGACCGGCAAGGTGGCCGAGCTGGCCGACGCCGAGTGTGTGTGCCGCTACGGCGATACCGTGGTGCTGACCACCGTTACCTGCTCCCCTCTGCCCAAGGCGGGCATCGACTATTTCCCTCTGACCATCGAGTTTGAGGAGCGGATGTACTCCGTGGGCCGCATCCCCGGCTCCTTCAACCGTCGGGAGGGCAAGCCCTCCGAGCGGGGCATCCTGAACAGCCGGATCATCGACCGGCCCATGCGGCCCCTCTTTGACGAGGAACTCCGCAACGACGTGGTCGTGACCTGCACCGTGCTGGCCAATGACTACGACAATCCCGTGGAGATTGTGGCCTCTCTGGGTGCTTCCATCTCCATTGCTTCCTCCGATGTGCCCTGGAACGGACCCGTGGCCACCACCAACGTGTGCCACCTGAACGGCAAGTATATCGTCAACCCCTCCGCCGACGAGCGGGCCGCCGCCGACTGCTTCGTGTGCATCGCCTCCACCTTCGAGAAGGTGGTTATGATCGAGACCGAGGCCAACGAGGCTCCCGAAAG
>JALEII010000091.1 GCA_022770345.1 Clostridiales bacterium
AAAGCCTTCCCCTGGAGGGTTGTGCTCCGCGCAGCGAATCCAAAATCTATATGACTGCCGGTGGCAGTCATACCGCTACTACGGTGTCACGCCTTTTGGCGTGACGGATGAGGTCGAAGGTAACAGCGTCGTACCAACCCATGGTAAAAATTGATAGCTTCGACCTCATCAGTCGCAACTGACGTTGCGCCAGCTTCCCCTCCAGGGGAAGCCTTTGCTCTGTCCCATCAGTTGCAGCGTCGATTTTAACTACTCTGGAATTGTAGACCGGGCGGGCGAGGCGTGCCTCGCCCCTACATTCAAAATCCAACTGCCTACTTCTGGGGGCAGCGCACTCACCCGGCCTGCCCCTCTGAGAGGGGGCCAAGGGCTTCACCCCTTCGGCCTTTTTCACACCCGGTGGGCGCCCTGAAATTCGATATGCAGGGGCAGAATGTCCCAATGGGCGGTTGTGATCTTCGGCAGCTTTTCCGTGAGTTTTTCCTCCAGACCCGGGTCCTGGGTGATGCACAGCAGGGTGGGACCCGCTCCGGACAGGCAGAACGCCGCCCCGGTGGTGCGGATGAGGGCCTGAATGGCGTCAAAATCCGGGATGAGCTTCTTCCGGTAGCCCTGATGGAGCCGGTCCTGCATGGCATTGCGCAGCAGCTTCTCGTCCCCCAATTCCAGGGCCTTCAGCACCATGGCGCCGTGGGCAATGTTGTAAACGGCGTCGGACCGGGGAATCTCCGTGGGCAGCACGGACCGGGCCAGGGGGGTGGGCAGGTTGAAATCCGGCACCAGCGCCAGGAACTCCCAATCCGGGTGCAGGGGGAAATTCACCGTCACGGGCAGGCCGTTGTCCACCATGGAGGCGGTGAGGCCGCCGTAAAAGGCCGGGGCCAGGTTGTCCGGATGTCCCTCCATGGCGTTGGTGATGTTCAGCAGACCCTGGGTGGAGAGCTTGTTGCCCCGGAGCAGGTTGGCGCCCATGGCACCGGCCACCAGCAGGGCGGCGGAGGAACCAAGCCCTCTGCAGATGGGAATTTGGGATTCAATGTGAATTTTTACGCCCCGGACCTCCTCACTGAGGGAGGCCAGCACGGCGCAGAAGGCGGTGTAGGCCATGTTGTCCGGGCCGGTGTAGGCCTCGTCGCAGCCGGTGATTTCAAGGCCGGCGTCGGTCTCCTCGAAGGTCACATCGGTGTACAGGCTCAGGGCGCAGCCGAAGGCGTCGAACCCCGGCCCCAGGTTGGCGGTGGTAGCGGGAACGCGAATGGTAACGGATGACATGGCAGAACTCCTTTATAGATTGTGTGGAATGGGTTGAAAATGTGGGCATCTCTGAGGATAGCCTTCCCCCAGGGGAAGGCTTTTTCTCTGTCCCGGCAGTCTCTGCGTTGATTTTTGCCGCTCTGATCTTGCGGCCAGTCGGGCGGGGCATGCCCCTGCAATGCCACGCCGGGAGATTTTACATCCCCCGAATGACATCCAGCATCTCGTCTTTTTCGATGACTTTCGTATGTATTGCGGGCAGATGTTCCAGATTTGCAAGATTTTCCGGAACGGGCAGGCCGGAAATGGCGGAAATCTTTTGCAAATCCTCGAAATCATCCCCGGTGGGGGCCGCATCCAGTGCTTTCAGCACGGCGGCAGGGAACTTGAAGGGCGAAGCGGTGGACAGCACCGCCATGGGCCGGGTGTCAGAGGTGATGCGGCGGTAATTTTCGGCGGCGGCCCAGCCGGTGGCCGTGTGGGGGTCCAGCAGGTAGCCGTGGTCCCGCCAGACCCGGCGAATGGTCTCCACGGCGGTCTCGTCATCGGCAAAACATCCGTAAAAATGTTCGGAAATTCTCCAGAAAATCTCTCTGGGAATCTCATAACGGCCATCGGAATTCAGAGAACGCATCAGACGCCTGACCTGCTTTTCGTCACTGACGTACCACAAAAGCCGCTCTAAGTTGGAGGACACCAGAATATCCATGGACGGGGACAGCGTCTTGTGCAGGGGCCGCCGCCGGTCATACACGCCGGTGCGGAGGAAGTCCGTCAGCACCTGATTGGCATTGGAGGCACAGACCAGACGGCCCAGGGGCAGGCCCAGCTCTTTTGCGAGGAATCCGGCAAAAATGTCCCCGAAATTCCCGGTGGGAACGGAAAAGTTCACACTTTCACCCATTTGAATGGTGCCGCAGGCCAATAGATCGGCATAAGTTTTGAAATAATAGGTGATCTGGGGCAGCAGACGGCCGATGTTGATGGAATTGGCGCTGGACAGGCGGCTGATGCCCCCGGGGAGGAAACCGTTGCTGCATTGGGCGAAAATATTTTTCACGCCGGTCTGGGCATCGTCAAAATTCCCCCGGATGCCGAACACGGCCACATTGTCCCCCTGCTGGGTGACCATCTGGCTCCGCTGAATGGGCGAAACGCCCCCATCCGGGTAAAAAACGCAGATTTTGATTCCCGGGACGTCCCGGAATCCCTCCAAAGCGGCCTTGCCGGTGTCCCCGGAGGTGGCCGTCAGGATGAGGGTATTTTCGCTGCGGCCAAGGGTGGCCTTGGAGGCCACCAGCAGCCGGGGCAGCATACACAATGCCACGTCCTTGAAGGCGCTGGTGGGGCCGCGGAACAGCTCCGCGACGGTGAAGTCGCCCACGCTGACCGTGGGGGTCAGGGTGCTGTCGGCAAATTTGCCGGTGTAGGCGGAGCGGACCAGGCCGGACATATCGGGCAGTTCCGGCAGGAAAGCGGCAAGAATATCCGAGGCCATGTCCATAGGCGAGCGGGTCAGAAGTCTGGAAATGTCCAGCTTTGGCAGGTTTTCCGGCACATACAGGCCGCCGTCGGGGGAAAGACCCTGCAGAATGGCCTCCGGCCCGGAGACAAATTCCGTGGCCGACCGGGTGGAATGATAACGCATAA
>JALEII010000098.1 GCA_022770345.1 Clostridiales bacterium
GCGTGGACGGCCTCATCGGTGGCAGCGCCAATGTTCTTCAACTCTTCGCGCTTTGCGATTTTCGAGGTCATCCACGCGCCGAGGACGCCGATTAGGGTGATGAGCAGAGTCGCCACGATCTGCACAGCATTTTCGATGATACTGGAGATACTTCTGCATGGTGTACATCTCCACCATACTGTTGGAGATGGGTGTGCCGGTGGCGAACACAACGCCTCTGCCGCCGGTCAGCTCGTCCAGATAGCGGCACTTCATATACAGATGAATCGGAAGTCATATCCATCGACACCCGGGGCATGGACTATGTGCTACCACGGGGAACGAAGAAATCCTGCGAGAACACCCCATACTGGATTTTCCCGGTGATTCCTCCTGTCACTACTACGCCTGATAACAAAGCTCTTTAAGTCCTTTGTTATCAGCCGTAGCATTGGGAGGCTTCTTTTTCCTCATCTATATCAATACGGAAGCCCCGCCTTTTCCCAAAAGGCGGGGCTTATCTCATTCTTTTACGGCGGCAAGGATATGCCGAACCAGGTCCTCCCGTCCCATACCCTTCTCAGCAGAGAAGGGTATAATGGGGCAGGTTTCGGGTAACTCCAGATCCCGGCGGATAATTTCCAGATTGGGGACCAGGTCGCTTTTCTTCAGCTTATCCTGCTTGTTGGCAACGACCACAAAGGGGCAGCCGCTGTCCAGGAACCATTGAGCCATGGTCACATCGTTATTCGTGGGCGGATGGCGGTAATCCACGATCAGAACGCCCAAATCGATGCGCTGAGCGGCGAAATAATCCTCCATCAGCTTGCCCCAGCGTTCCTTTTCCTTCTGAGAAACCTTAGCGTAGCCGTAGCCGGGCAAGTCCACGAAATAGCACTTCCGGTCAATGCAGAAATAATTCACATGGATGGTCTTTCCGGGGGTGTCCCCTACCCTGGCGAAGTTTTTCCGCTGCAGGACCCGGTTGATAACCGAGGATTTGCCCACGTTGGATTTGCCCGCGAATGCAATTTCCGGAAGTCTGTTTTTAGGGAAATCCGCTGGGGACGCCGCCGAAATCACAAATTCAGCCTGTTGAAAATTCATAGCTAAACCTCACTGCTGGAGGCCGGGCTTGGGCTTCCGTTTGCGGATGGCCGTCTCCGGGATGGGCGAAAGCAGCGCTGGGGCCGCCTCCTTGGGCCGGTTCAGCGCCGTTTCCAGCACTGTATCCACGGTCTTGGCAGGCACGAAGGTCAAAGCACGGCGAACGGTCTGGTCGATCTCTTCCAAATCCCGGACGTTGTCCTCCGGGATTACCACCGTGTGAATTCCGTGGCGCATGGCGGCCATGGTCTTTTCCTTCAACCCGCCGATGGGCATTACCCGGCCACGAAGGGAGATTTCTCCGGTCATGGCCACGTCCTGCCGGACAGTCTGGCCCGTCAGGGCGCTGACCATGGCGGTGCAGACGGTGACACCGGCGGAAGGACCGTCCTTGGGTACGGCTCCCTCCGGGAAGTGGACGTGAATGTCCTTGGTCTTATAGAAGTCACCGGGGACCCCCAGCTTGGCTGCATTGGCACGGATATAGCTCAGGGCTGCATGGGCAGATTCCTTCATCACGTCGCCCAGATTGCCGGTCAATTCCAGCTTGCCGGAGCCGTCCATGACGTTGACTTCCACCTCCAGAGTCTCACCGCCTACGGACGTCCAGGCCAGGCCCGTCACCAGACCCACCTGATCCCCCTCCGGCAGACGGTCCGGCAGAAATTTCCGAACCCCCAGGAAGTCTTCCAGATTGGCTCCCGTGACCTTCACCCGCTGCAATTCGGGATCGTCCAGGAGCATTTTGTCGGTCTTCCGGCAAATCTGTGCCAGCAAGCGCTCCAGACTGCGGACGCCGGACTCCCGGGTGTAGCATCGTATGATCTCCCGGATGGCGTCGTCGGAAATCCGCAGCTGGCTCTTTTTCAGGCCGTGCTTTTCCAACTGCTTGGGGATGAGATGGTCCTTGGCGATCATCAGCTTCTCTTCATCCGTATAGGAACCCAGTTCGATAACCTCCATCCGGTCCAGCAGCGGCCGGGGGATGGTGTCCAGAGTGTTGGCAGTAGTAATGAACATGACACTGCTCAAGTCCACGGGGATCTCCAGATAATGGTCCCGGTAGGTCTTGTTCTGCTCCGCATCCAGCACTTCCAACAAGGCTGCACTGGGGTCGCCCCGATAGTCGGAGCCCATTTTGTCCACCTCGTCAAGCAACAGCACAGGGTTCATGCTGCCCGCCTGAGTCAAAGCAGTAATGATACGGCCGGGCATAGCACCCACATAGGTTTTCCGGTGGCCACGGATGTCGGCCTCGTCCCGAACGCCGCCCAGAGAGATACGGGCCAGCTTCCGGTTCAGGCTCCGGGCGATGGAATAGGCCACGGAGGTCTTGCCCACGCCGGGAGGGCCAACCAAGCACAAAATCTGCGGCGGCATCTCCGGGGCCATTTTCCGCACGGCCAGGGTCTCCAGGATACGCTCCTTGACCTTCTCCATGCCGAAGTGGTCCTTATCCAGAATGCGCTTGGCGGCGGCCACGTCCACCCGTTCCTTGGTGGTCACGTTCCAGGGCAGCTCCAGCACCGTGTCCAGATAGCCCCGCAGGACCGCCCCCTCGGAGGAGCCGAAGGGCTGCTTTTTCAGCCGGTCCACGTCTTTCAGCAGCTTCTTTTCCGTGTCCTCCGGCAATTTCAGGGCCAGGATGTCCTTCTCATAGCTGTCGATCTCAGAGGCGTCGTCCCCGTCGCCCAGTTCGTCCTGCATGACCTTGATCTGCTCCCGCAGGTAGTAGTCCCGCTGCTGCTGGTCCATTTCCGCACGGGTCTTGTCCTGAATTTCACCTTCCAGTTTCAGAACCTGAATCTCCTCCAAAAGGGCGTGAATGCACCATTCCAGCCGCAGCTGGGGGTCCAGAAGCTCCAGCATTTCCGTCTTGTCGGAAAACTCGATGCCGGAATTCTGGGCAATGGTGTCGGCCACATACCCGCAGTCCTGGGAGGCCATGAGCCGCAGGAGCAGGCTCTGGGAGGGATGGTCCACCAGGGTCAGGTAGTCGGAATAGACGCTGATGGCCCGCCGGCACAGGGCCTTCTCCCGGGCGCTGCCTACGGGGGCAACCTCAGAAATGGCCTCCGCATGGCCCTCCAGATAGGGGTCCGTGCGGCTCAAGTCTTTCAGATTCGCCCGGTACAGGCCCTCCACCAGCACCCGGGTATTCTCGCCGGGGGCCCGCAGGACCTGCTTGATCTGGCCCACGGTGCCGATTGCTGCAAGGTCCTCATAGCGGGGGTCCTCAATTTCCAGGTCGAATTGGGGAGACAGCATGATCTTCTGATCCCGCTTCATGGCTTCTTCCAGCGCCTTCACGGATTTGTCCCGGCCCACGTCGAAGTGGACCGTCTGCTTGGGAAAAATGGCAAGGCCGCGAAGGGCCAGCACCGGATAAAGCCGGGTTTGTTCATTGGTACTCATAAAAATTCTCCTTTCTTCAAGAGAATTGGGAAAAAGGGGGTAGCCTCCTACCCCCTTGCAAATGGCTTTATTTTCCGCTCTTGCGGGGATTCTCCGGGTCCCGGAGGATCAGCGGATCGCCACCCTTGGCACATTCCGGCGTGATGATGACCTTACGGATGGTCAGGTCCGAAGGAATTTCGTACATGATCCGGGTCATGATCTTCTCCATAATGGCCCGCAGGCCACGGGCACCGATCTGACGGTCGATAGCCCGCTGGGCGATCTCTTCCAAAGCGGAGGGCTGAATTTCCAACTCCACATTGTCCAACTCCAGAAGCCGCCGGTACTGCTTGGTCAGAGCGTTCTTCGGCTCCACCAAAATCCGCATCAGGTCCTCTTTTTTCAGGTCCTTCAACGTGGTGATGACCGGCATACGGCCTACCAGCTCCGGGATAATGCCAAACTTCACCAGATCGTCCGGCTCTACCTGAGCGAAAAGCTTGCCCAGGTCTCGTTTCTTTCTGCTCTCCACCGGAGAATCGAACCCGATGGCGCTCCGGTCCGTCCGGGACTCAATGATCTTATCCAGGCCATCGAAAGCACCACCGCAGATAAAGAGGATGTTGGTGGTATCCACCGGAATCATCTCCTGCTGAGGATGCTTCCGGCCTCCCTGAGGCGGCACATTGGCCACAGTGCCTTCGAGAATCTTCAGCAAAGCCTGCTGAACGCCCTCGCCGGACACGTCCCGGGTAATGGAGGTATTTTCGCTCTTCCGGGCGATCTTATCCATCTCGTCGATGTAAATGATGCCCCGCTCCGCCCGCTCGATGTCGAAATCCGCAGCCTGCAGAAGACGCAAGAGGATGTTTTCCACATCGTCGCCGACGTAACCGGCCTCGGTAAGGGTTGTGGCATCGGCAATGGCAAAGGGAACGTTCAGAATCTTGGCCAACGTCTGGGCAAAGAGGGTCTTGCCGCTGCCGGTAGGGCCGATGAGCAGGATATTACTCTTCTGCAGCTCCACATCGGAGTCGTCTGCCAGGAAAATGCGCTTATAGTGGTTGTACACAGCCACGGACAGGGCGATTTTTGCCTCCTCCTGACCGATGATATAGCCGTCCATGAAGGTCTTCATCTCCACGGGCGTGGGCAGCCGCTCCTCGGAACTTTGCGTTTCCCGAGCGGTGGCCTTCTGGTCCTCCTGCAGAAGCTGACGGCAGGCCTCCACACAGTCGCTGCAAATGTAGACCCCCGGTCCGGCGATGAGCCGGGCCTTCTTCTCTGTCTTCCCACAGAAGGAGCAGCGAACCGGCTGCTCGTCTTTTTTAGGCATGGGTGCGTTTACCGCCTTTCTAACGTCTTAGTGCCGGTCCAGCACCCGGTCGATGAGGCCGAATTCCAGGGCCTCATGGGGAGAGAGAAAATTGTCCCGCTCACAGGCGGCCACTACTTCCTCATAGGGCTTTCCGGTGTTCTCGGAGAGAATGCGGTTCATCCGCTCCTTCACCTTCTCCAGTCGCCGCAGATGGATGGTCATATCCGTGATCTGCCCCTGTGTTCCGGCGCTGGGCTGGTGGATCATGATCTCGGAATTGGGCAGAGCCATGCGCTTGCCCTTGGTACCTGCGGCCAGCAGGAACGCACCCATGGAGGCGGCAAGGCCCACACAGATGGTTGCCACATCACACTTGATATACTGCATGGTGTCGTAAATGGCCATACCTGCAGTAACGGAGCCGCCGGGGCTGTTGATATAGAACTGAATGTCCTTATCCGGGTCCTGGGCTTCCAGGTAGAGAAGCTGAGCCACCACCAGACTTGCAGTGGTGTCGTTCACTTCCTCGGACAGGAAAATGATGCGGTCGTTGAGCAGCCGGGAGAAAATATCGTAGCTACGCTCTCCCCGGCTGGTTTGCTCCACAACATAAGGAACTAAACTCATGGGATGATCTCCTTTCCGGTTTTGCTAAATTCTAACCAAAGAGGAGCCGGGTTATTCCTCGGTCTTGGTCTCTTCCTTGGCAGCGGGGGCCACGGCCTTGGCGGAATCCACGATAACGCGAATAGCCTTCTTGCTCTTGAGGCTGTCGGTGATCTCCTCGGCGGGGACCATGGACTTGACCTTGTCCAGCTCAAGCTCATACTGCTTGGCCAGGTCAGCGTACTCGGCTTCCACTTCCTCGTCGGAAACGGTGATGTTCTCGGCCTCCACGATCTTGTTCAGCGTCACGGTGATCCGGGCCTGCTTCTCAGCGGCGGGCCGGAAGGCGTTGCGCATGGAGTTCACATCGCCGCCCATCATCTTGGCGTACTGGTCCATGGAGTAGCCGCTCATCTGCAGCTGGTAAGCGAAACGCTCCATCTGCACGTCCAACTCATTGTCCACCAAAGCGCTGGGCATATCCACGGTGGTATTCTCGGCGGCCTTTTCGATGCAGGCATTCTCGAAAGCGTTGTCGATCTGCTTCTGAGCATTGTTCAGAGCCTTGGCACGGATGTCGTTCTTCAACTCCTCCAGGGAATCGAATTCGGACACGTCCCGGGCAAAATCGTCATCCTGAGCAGGCACGATGGTCTCCGTGACCTTGTTGACCTTCACATGGAACACAACAGCCTTGCCGGCCAGGTCCTTATGGTAGTTCTCAGGGAAGGTGATGTCGATGTCCTTCTCCTCGCCGGCGCTCATGCCGACCACCTGCTCCTCAAAGCCGGGAACAAAGGAGTGAGAACCCAGCTTCAGGTCGTAGTTCTCGCCCTTGCCTCCGTCGAAGGGAACGCCGTTCAGGGTGCCCAGGAAGTCGATGTTGGCGGTGTCGCCGTCCTTAGCGGGGCCGTCCACGGACTCGGTAGCGGACACGTTCTCAGCCATTCGGTCCAGTTCGGCCTGGACCTGAGCCTCGGTGACTTCTGCCTCAGGCTTCTCCACTTCCAGGTCCTTGTACTGGCCCAGAGTGACCTCCGGGTACAGCTCGGTAGTCAGCGTCAGGGTCACGGTCTTGGTGTCGTCGTCGATCTTCATGTCGGTCAGGCTGGGACGGCCGATGGCTTTCAGTCCCTCCTGGCCCTTCACGGCGAAGTCATAGACCTGAGGGAAGATCTCTTCCAGGCCGTCTTCATAGAATACGTGAGGGCCGTACATGGTCTCAATCATCTTCCGGGGCGCCTTACCCTTCCGGAAACCGGGCAGGGTGATGTTCTTCCGGGCCTTCATGTAAGCCTTGTTAATGCCGGACTCCATCAGGTCATGGTCGATCTCCACCACGATGGTGGCGTTGTTGCCGTTTTTCTCTACGCTCTTGACGTTCATAACAAATAATCCTCCAAATCATTGCAGGCTGATATGCAGCCCATACTTTTCAATATAGCCGTAGTATTTTATCAAAGAAACGAGCGTTTGTCCACCCTTTTCTGAAAAAACTTTATGAAATTACCGTGAATGGTCGAAAATTCAGCCGGTCTGCCGCCAGCAGGTGAAATTCCGTGCCGTCCCAGAGGCCTTCCTGGGCCAATCCCTGGGCCGGGCCGTGGAGATGACCGTAAAAACAGCGGCGGACCTCATACCGGTGCAGCAGCTCTAAAATCTCGTCGCAGGTGTAGCCCTTGTACCGGGGGGGATAGTGGAGAAACACCAGTTTTTCCTTTTTCTCCGCCGCTTTCAGGGAAGTTTCCAGCCGCATCAGTTCCCGGCGGAACACCTTTTCATCCTGGGGGGAACTTCTGGATTCCTCAAAGAACCAGCCACGGGTGCCGCAGATGGCATATTCCCCATACTCATAGGCGTTGTTATTCAATATCCACTGGTCCGTGAAACCGAACTCGCCGCAGAACTTGTAGAATTTTGCCGCCGTACTCCACCAGTAGTCATGGTTTCCCTTCAGGATGATCTTTTTGCCGGGGATGTGCTCATGGATCCAGCGGAAATCCGCCTCGGCCCCTTTCAGGTCCAGTGCCCAGGACAGGTCCCCCATCAGCACGGTGGTATCCTCCGGACCAATGACGGACAGGCCCTCGGTGAGCTTGTCCATGTACCCAACCCAGGCCCCGCCGAATACGTCCATAGGTTTCTCGCATCCCAAAGCAAGATGCAGGTCACCGATCGCATACAGTGCCATAATTTAGTTCCCGGCCCGTTCCAGTACGTTTAGGGCGTTGTCCCAGAAGATGCCATGGAGGGTATTTTCGTCCACACCCCGCTCCAGAAGCCGGTTTGCCAGGGACGGGTAGCTTTGCACGCCCTGGAAGCCCTCCGGCATTTCGTCGCAGCCGTCCAGGTCGCCGCCCAAGGCAATATGGGTCCCCGTGGGGTCCAACTCCAGAAAATGGAGGAAATGGTCGCAGGCGGTATCCAGAGTAGGTTTCTCGCCCACGAAAGGGGCACACTGATTGAAGCCCGCCACACCGCCGGTCTCGCAGATGGCCCGGAACATATCGTCCGTCAGGTTCCGGCTGTGTCCGCAGACCGCCCGGCTGTTGGAATGGCTGGCGATGACGGGGCCGCTGGTGATTTTCAGGACGTCCCAGAAGCCCTCGTCGCTGATGTGACTCATGTCCACGATCATCCCCAGCCGCTGGGCCTCTTTGACGTACTCCCGGCCCAGGTCCGTCAGCCCGCCGCCGGTCACGTGGGAGCCGGTCAGCGGGTTCTTCTCGTTCCAGCCCAGGGTAGTGATACGGAAGCCCGCTTTATAAAGGTCCTCCAGAAGTGCCGGGTCGTAGCCAAAGCCCGCAGGGCCCTCGATGGTCAGGATGGCGGACATGAGGCCCTTGGCCTGATGGTCCCGGACGTCCTGAGCCGTGTAAGCCTGGACCATAGTGCCGCAGTTCAGTGCCATCTCCCGCTGAAAAGCATCCAGGTCCCGCTCAAAAGCCGTCACTGGAGACACAGAATACCAATCCTCCATGTAGGGCGTGGTAAAAATGGCGAAGCACTGAGCATACCCCGGCAGGCTGGATGCCCGGTTCAGGTCAATGTGGCACTTGTTGTCCCGGAGATGAACCGGGTCCTTTTTGTCGAAGCCCGCCAGGGCTCCCAACGTATCGCAATGGAGATCAAAAACGGGAAAATTCATTGAAACGCCTCCTCAATATGGGTAATTTCCGGGTGGGCCGTCTGGACCCCCGCCGGAGCGTAGAGTTCGATAACATCGAAACGGGGCTGCAGGGTCGTGGGATTCTCGGAAAGATAAATGGACGCCGTGATACGCAGCCGGTCCTGCTTGCGCCGGTCCACAAATTCCCGTGCAGCGGCAAAATCCGCCGTTTTCCGCAGCTTGACCTCCACGAATACCAGAAAATGCCGGTCGGCTACGATCAGGTCGATTTCCCCGAAGCGACAGCGATACCCGGCGGCCACCAGCTTATAGCCCTTTTTCCGCAGGTATTCGGCGGCTTTCGCCTCGCCCCAGGCCCCGGCGAGATTATTTCTCCCCATAGAATTTTTTCAAAAACGTTCTGCGGTGAATGGGCGACGGGCCGAACTTCCGCAGGGCCTCGTAATGGGCCTTCGTACCGTAGCCCTTATGTACCTCGAAGCCGTAGCCGGGGTATTCCTCCGCCATGCGGAGCATCACGTCATCCCGGCTGACCTTGGCCAGAACAGAGGCCGCTGCAATACTGGCGCTGAGGCTGTCCCCCTGAACCACCGTCTCCACCGGCAGGTCCAGGGCCGGGGCCCGGTTTCCGTCCACCAAAGCCAGGTCCGGTCGGATTTTCAACTGCTCCACCGCACGGGACATAGCCAGGAACGTGGCCTGAAGGATGTTGATCTCGTCAATTTCCTCCTGGCTGGCCCAGCCGAGCCCAAAGGCAATGGCCTGTTCCTCGATGATGGGAAATAGCTCCCGGCGCTTCTTGTCCGTGAGCTTCTTGCTGTCATTGAGGCCGGGAATATCCAATCTCTCCGGCAAAATCACCGCTGCGGCGCAGACTGGTCCGGCCAGAGGCCCCCGGCCCGCCTCGTCAATGCCGCAAATGGCATGGAATCCCCGGTCCGCCCAGGTCTGTTCGATTTCCCACAAGTTCACGTCACTCACGGCTCGGTTCCTCCAAAGTAAAGCGGCCCAGCTTACCGCTGCGGAATTCGTCCAGCAGCACCTTTGCCATCCGCTCAGTGTTTATTTCGCCACGGGCCATCAGGAAACCGCGCTTCCGACCCGCTTCCGTCAGGAGGCCATAGCCGGTGGTGTCCTCCGGATCCTCAATTCCGTAGCGATTTTTCAGGGCCTCCGGGTAGCGCTCCCAGAGGAGGGCCATCAGCCGGGAAGCCAAATCCTCCAAATCCAGCACATTTTCCTTAACGGCACCGGTGTAGGCCAGCATCAGACCAACCTGGGGGTCGTCAAATTTTGGCCAGAGGATACCGGGGGTGTCCAGCAGGAGCAAGCCCCCCTCCACGTTCACCCACTGCTTGCCACGGGTAACGCCGGGGCGGTTCTCGGCTTTGGCACCCTTCCGCCCGGAGATTTGATTGATGAGGGTGGATTTCCCCACGTTGGGAATGCCCACCACCATGACCCGCAGGGACTTCATCATGCCCTTGGCGGCGGCCCGCTCCACCTTTTCTTTCAGAAGGCTCTTCACTTCCGGGACCACGCTATTGATGCCCCGCCGGGATTTGCAGTCCGTGGTCACCACGGCCATGCCCTTGGAGCGGAAATAGCTGCTCCACCGGTCCGTGGCCGCCGGGTCCGCCAGGTCCATCCGATTCAGCAGGATGATTCTGGGTTTATTGGCGCAAATGCTGTCAATATCCGGGTTCCGGCTGGAAATAGGAATGCGGGCGTCCACAATCTCGCAGACCGCATCCACAAGTTTCAAATCCGCTTCAATTTGCCGCCGGGTCTTGGTCATGTGACCGGGGTACCATTGAATGTTCACGCTTTCATCCGACGCCATGGCTCACCACTCCTATTCTGGAAAAATCTCTGGGGTCCTGGCCCTTATTGGTGCCGGGCAGGAACAGGAAAATGACTTTTCCCAGGATTTCCCGCCGGTCGATAAGGCCGATCTCCGTGGAGCGGCTGTCCCTGGACACGCCCCGGTTGTCTCCCATGACAAAATAGCACCCTTCATCCACAGTCAGGGGAAACCGGGTCCCCTCCGGCATGGTGGTGGGAGAAGAAATGTAAGGTTCGTTTAAGGCCGTGCCGTCCACATACACCGTGCCGTTGGCAAAGTCGATATCCACGGTCTGTCCCTCGGTAGCGATGATACGCTTGACGATGGGAGCGCCGTTCTCAAAGCTCTGCTTACTGGCCACAATCACGTCCCCGGCCTTGGGAGTCTGATAAAAGAGATTCCCCAGAAGCAGCAAATAGTCCCCGTCCACCAGGGTATTATACATGGAATTCCCATCCACCACGGCAATGCGGAACAGGAGCAGAAACACCAAAATCACCGCAGCCAGCAAATAAGAAAGGTCGTGCAGGTAGGCCGCTGCCGTTTTGATGGGCGGCACCTTTTCCTTGGGCTGCCCGGCATCACTGCGCTCATATTTTCCACGCTTCATAGCGTCCCCTCCGTTCGGCAAAGTCTTTCCTGCCCATTATACACAGATTTGAGCAATAAAAAAAGAGGGCAAGCCCTCTTTTTTTATTCTTTTTTGGATCAAACCTTTTCGCGGATCTTTGCAGCCTTGCCGAAGCGGTCCCGCAGGTAGTACAGCTTTGCACGGCGAACCTTGCCCTTGCGAACGGTCTCCACCATGGCAATGCGGGGAGAATGCACCGGGAAAACCTTCTCGCAGCCAACGCCGTAGCTGATGCGGCGAACGGTGATGGTCTCGCCGATACCGCCGTGCTTCCGGGCGATGATGGTGCCTTCAAACACCTGGATACGCTCCCGGGAGCCTTCCTTGATCCGCACATGCACACGAACGGTGTCGCCGACCCGCATCTCGGGCAGCTCCGGCTTCATGTACTGGCTGGACAGAGCTTTAACCAAATCCATAATAACGTCCTCCTTCAATATTAGGCGTTCATACGGCGCAAAATGCCCGCAGAGGACCCACCTTTTTTCAGACCGATATATATTAGCACAGTTTTTCCGAAAAAGCAAGCATTATTTTGTGATTCTTCCGACTATTCGTCGGCTGGCCCGGAATCGGATACGGGTGCGCACGTCCAGCCAGAAGGGCAGCAGGCAGAAGGCCCCATAGCCCGCATATCCCACAGAGGAAAGGGCCGTCACCTGCGGAAAGCGCAGGTAGGGGTCGAATTGGGCCCCGGTCTGGCCCAGCAGGACAGAGAACAATGTCATGCTGAGAAACGTAAACAGGCAAATGACCAGCGCCCGGTCCCGGTTATCGAACCGGTAAATAGAGTAGGCCCTGCGTCCCTTTAATAGAACGCCCCGAATCCGGGCCGCATCGGAAAGTCCTCCCAGGGCTTCCAGGGTCCAGGTGATGAGGGCCGAAACCTCCCGGAAAAAGTGGGTGATCCGAGAAAATATATTTCCGTTTCCCCTGCCCCGGCCGATGGCGCTGCGGGCCGTATCCATCTTTTTGCTCTGGCGGCTGATTCGTGGGACCATCCGCAGGATGCCGGACAGATACAGGGCCAGCATGGGACTGACCCGGCCGAACATGTAGACAATTTTATCCGTGGTCACGACACTATGCAGACATCCCAGCCATAGAAGGCAACAGGCCAACTTGCCCCCAAGGACCGCTCCCTTCGCCAGGGATTCCAGAGTCAGGGCATTGCCGATAAAGTTATAAGACAGCACCGTCACGCCGAAATGATGGTAGGAACTATAACAAAGGGCAAAGGCCATGCCCAGCGCCAGAGATACCGCTATCACCTGCAAAGCCCGAAAGCCCCGGCGTTCCACGTAGAAGGCTATGGCACAAAGCAGCGCCACCACCAGATAGACCGGGTTGGAAAAGGTCCAGCAGCCTGCCAACACCCCGGCAAAGAACAGGAAATTCACCGCCGGATGGCAACGCTCAAAGCCCATCGCCGGCCTCCATCATGCCGTATTTTACCCGGACGCGATCCAGCTTTTCCAGGAAGGGCTTGCCGATGAGCAGCAGAGTCAGGAAGGTACAAACCGACTGGGAAAGATTCACCGGCACACCGGCCATGTAAATGCCCAGCACCGCTTTGGCATTCAATTCATTGGCGGCCAGGAACACGCTGCAGGTGTCCAGCAAGGGACCCACAACAAGAAAAACCGTGAAGAACCCGGTCAGACCCATGGCCCAAGGCTTTTCCAGCAGGGCCTTCTGCTTGCGCAGCAAGCCGGCCACCAGTCCGGCTACGCCGAAGGCCAGCATTTGCCATGGCGTGTAGAGGCCCTGACCAAAAAACAGATTACTGGCAAAAGCGCTTACCGCCCCCACCAAAAAGCCGGACTCCTGCCCGAAGGCGAACCCGGCGATCATAATGACCGCAAAAATGGGCTTGAAATTCGGTATCCAGGCAAAGGCAAGCCGGGAGGCCACGGCAATGGCGCACAGAACGGCAATAACCGTCAACTCCCGTGCCTGGGGCTTGCGATGCTCAAAACTCAGGAAGAAGGGGACAAGAGCAAAAACGGTCATCAATGTTCCCGTAAGATAATAGCCCTTTCCGGGGAGCCGATCGCCAAAATACAGGGCAGCAGGAATCAGCAGAAAGAGCATAATCAGGGTAGCGATCGACGATTTTTTCATGCTTTTTCCTCCTGATTTTTTTGGAAAAGCTCGGCTACGTCCTCCGCCGTCACCGCATTGCGGAACCGATGGCGGCTCATGCGGTTGGCGGTGGTGGTATAGAAGCTGTTGCCGCCAAAGAAGGACCGGGGCGTATCCGTGGTCAGCATCTGGCCGTCAAAGAACATCCCAACCAGGTCGGCGTACTTGGCACAGAACTCCACGTCGTGGGACACCATAACGATGGTCACGCCCCGAAAACGCAGCTGGGCCAGCACCCCGGCCAGCTTGTCCTTGAAGAAGCTGTCGATGCCCTTGGTAGGCTCGTCCAGAAGGAGCAGCTTCGGCTCCGTCAGCAGTACTTTCGCCAAAGCCCCCCGCTGTTGCTCACCGCCGGACAGGTCGTAGGGGTGGGAATCCAGCAAATGGGTCACTTGGCAAAGCTCCGCTGCCTGGGCGATTTTTTCAGGGTCCTTCGTCATTTCCTCCAGGTCCGCCCGGAGGGTCTTACCCACGAACAGGCACTTGGGGTCCTGGGGCAGCATAGCAAGGCAATGGTCAAAGAGGGACCCGTTTTTATATTTCTCAACATTTTTCCCGAATACAGAGATTTTCCCGCGATAGGGTCTGCAAATACCGCAGACGGACTTCAAAAGGGTGGATTTTCCTGCGCCGTTCCCGCCGACAATGGCAAAAAAACTCCCCTCCGGGATAGATACATCCACCCCCCGCAGAATATCCGGGGTATCTTTTTCATAGCGGAACCAGGCTTCCCGGATGGTCAGTGCCGCAGGCTCCTCGCCGGTGAACGTGACTTTTCCCGGCAATTCCGGGACACGCACCGGCTCCGGAATGGCACTTTCCAGCCATTGCCGCCCCTCTCGGACAGTGAGAGGGCATTCCCCAACCCCGCCTACGGCAAAGAAAGTCCGCACCGAAGCGGGCATGGCGGCAAACATGGGGTGATTTTGCTCAAAAAGAATGCGTCCAATGTCCCTGGGAGCCGCATCGGCCACCAGTTCCCCCTGCTCCATGACCACGGCCCGGTCTGCAGCAGGCAAAATCTCCTCCAGCCGATGCTCACTGATGAGCACCGTGGTCCCCAGCTCCAGGTTGATTTTCCGGACAGTGTTCAGAAAATCCGAGGCGGCAATGGGGTCCAGCTGGCTGGTTGGTTCGTCCAGAATGAGGATTTCCGGCTGCATGGCCATAACAGATGCCAGGTTCAGCAGCTGCTTCTGTCCACCGGACAATTCCGCCACATCCCTGTGGAACCAGTCCTGAATGCCGAAATAGCAGGCCATTTCGGCAACTCTGGCCCGCATCGTCTTCTGGGGGCAGCCCAGGCTTTCCAGCCCGAAGGCCAATTCGTGCCAGACCTTGTCGGTGACGATCTGGTCGTCCGGGTTCTGCATCACATAGCCGATGCGGGCAGCCTGGTCCCGCTGGGGCAGGTCCCCGATGTCCGTGCCGTCCAGGGTCACGGTGCCGGATGCCTTGCCGTGCGGGGCCAGCACCGGCTTCAAATGCCGAAGCAATGTGGTCTTGCCGCTGCCGCTGCGGCCGCAAAGGGCCACATATTCCCCCTGCCGGATGGAAAGGGACACCCCCTTCAGGGCAGGCCGTTCCCGGCCCGGATAGGTAAAGGTCAAATTCTCGATCTGGATATTTGCCATTGGATCATCTCCTGTACGGTCAGCACCGAGGGCAGCAGCAGAAACAGCACATAGGCGGCGAAGCCCGGAACGTTCCAACCGGTCATCGGTGCATAATTCGCTTCCGGGGTAAAGACGGCGGCGGTGCCGCCACGGGCCATGGTCGTGGCCACGCCCAGAAGCAGGATAAGTTCAAAAAGCAGCAGCGCCCAGTCCCAAGACCGTAAGCCCCGGTGCTGGAAATCCGTCCGCCTTGCGGTTCCGTAGCCCCGGCCACGCATGGAATCCGCCGTTGTCACCCCGGACTCCAACGCCCAGGAGGTCATGGCGGACAGCACCGTAGCCCCCTCTGTCAGGCGGTGGGCATAGGTGTCCGTCCGGCTCCCCTTACCGATGGATTCCCGGCTGCCTGTGATCTGCCGCATTTTGCGAAAATAACCGGGAATGAGCCGCAGTACCATCACAAGGAGCAGGGACAGCGCCGGGACAAGATTGCCGAAAAGCATGGTGAATTTATCGCTGGTCATCACGGTATTATAACACCCGGCCCAGAGCAGAACGCTGACCAATACCCCCGCCAGAGAAGCTCCATAGAGCAGAGATTCCAGTGTATAGGGATTCCCAAAAATATGGCCGAGAGCGGTATTTCCCTGGTGATTCAACAGAGGATTTCCCAGAGAAAGCAGCAGAAACAACAAGAAAAGCCAGAAGATCCGTTTCCAACTTTTCCGTCCGTTCAGAAGGCAGTAATAAAGCCCGGAGCAGAGCATCCCGGCCAGCACATAGGCCGGATGCTGGATGAGTCCGGAGAGCAGGATGGCCCCCACAAAAAACAGGAAACTCACCGCCGGATGGGCAGCAGAAAATCGGTCCCGTCTCATGCTCAGCCCATGGGTGCGCCCAGGTCCGCACCGTAGCCGTTGCAGGTGTAGGCCCAGCCGATCACATCCCCGTCGGATAGCGTATAAGCCGAACAGCCGTAGTTGGGGTACCAGCCGTTGACGGCGTACATCCAGCCGGACTGCTCCCCGCAGTCGAACTCATAAAGGTTGTTGATGCCCTCCACATAATAGCTGTTATACATGGGGGTCCAGCTGTATTCGATTTGGATTCCATAGTTGGCGCAGGCCCGTTTCAACACGTCGAACACCGTTTCCCCGTCTGTAAATTCCATTTCCGCATACAAAATCCAGCCGTCGTCCGGTACAAATTCCGCTTTTCCAGGGTCCAGGTTTTCCATGTTGGAAAGAATGGTGTCACAGCGAATGGTCAGAACACAGTGAAGGGCCGCAGCGGTGGGTTCCGTGGTTGGATCCGTGGGAGGAGCGGTCGTGGGAGTGGTAATCGGTACAGTGGTCTCCGTAGCGGCCGGGTTGGAATTTGTCTCCGGCGAGAGGGTGGTCTTCGTTGTCTCCGAAGGAGCCGTGGTGGTATCCGTACTTTCCGTTGGGGCCGTAGTCCCGGCAGGAGCGGTGGTCAGCGGATGGTCCGGCTTGCTCTTCCGGGATTCCTCCAAAGCATCGATCTCCGCCTGGGTGAAGCACAGATCCGCCTCCGTCTTGCGGATGCAGGCGATGGCGAAAGTGTTCAGGGAAGAAATTTCCAGGGGCAAAACGCTGCTGTTCTCCCCTACCCACTGAATCAGTTCCCCGCCTTTGGCATCCAGAGCCTGCCCGGCCAGCACGGCGCAGGAGGCGGAGCCGGTGCGGACATTCACGAGAACCGTGGAATTGCTCAGAGAAATCTGTTTCCCGGAAACGGTCAGGTCCAGGCCGCCGGAGGCATATGCCTCCCCTTCCGTGACCTCCGCCTGGAAGGGCTGAGCGGACAGTACCGTCAGAGCGGTCTTTTCGCTGAGATACAGCGTGCCGCCCTCAAATTTCACCGTGGCCCGCGCCCCCCGGTCCGTGGTCAGGGAGTCCCCGGTCCGCAGGGTGCTGCCGTTCTCCGGTGTGAAAGCCGCTCCGTTCCGTTTCAAAGTCAGAAGGCCCCTTGCCTCGGTCAGGCTGGCGGAAGCCTCCTCCGGCCGGTCGAACCAGCCCCGCAGAAACCCAACGCCGAGAACCGCCCCGGCAACGATCAGACAGATCACTGCCACCATGATTGCATTGGCAATTTTTCTTTTCTTCATACCCGCGCCCCCC
>JALEII010000005.1 GCA_022770345.1 Clostridiales bacterium
TTTGGATTCGCTGCGCGGAGCACCACCCTCCAGGGGAAGGCTTTGGCCGGTGCTTCGTCGAAGTCCCCACAAAGTCACGCCGGGGGCGCTCCTATTTTTCTCCCACAACGCTTCCCTTTTGTATCTCGATGCTCTTTCCCAGCCGGGTGAAGCGTTCCTGCTCGCAGCAGGTAATGAACACCTGACCGGTCCGGATCTTGTTCAGCACAAAATCCTGCCTTCCGGGATCCAGCTCGGAAAGCACATCGTCCAGCAGCAGCACCGGGGTCTCCCCGCACTCCCGCTCCATCAGTTCTCTTTGGGCCAGCTTCAGGCTGATGGCTGCCGTGCGGACCTGTCCCTGGGAGCCGTAGCTTTTCAGGGGGATGCCCGACAGGCAGCAGAGAAAATCATCCTTATGGGGCCCGGTAAGGCATTGGCCGCTGTCCAGTTCCGCCCGCCGGTGGGAGTCCAGATGGGCCTGCAAATCCGCTTCCAGCTGCGACAGGCTTGCGAAGGGGTCCTTTACCGTGGACACGGTCTGATATTCCAGGGTGAATTCCTCTGCCCCGCCGGAAAATTCGGCATGATAAGCCTTTGCCGCCTTGCCCAGAGCCTCAAAAAACCGGGCCCGGTAGGAGATCAGCAGCGCCCCCACCTGGCAGAGCCTTGCATTATATTCCGGCAGGATTTCCAGCAGCGCCGGATTTTCTATCCGGTCCTTCAAAATACGGCTCTTTTGCTCCAGAATTCGGCTATATTCCGCCAAAGCGGCGTCGTAATTCGGGCGCAGCTGGCAAAGGGCATTGTCCGCCAGCCTCCGCCGTCCGCTGGCACCGGCTCGCAGCACCCCCAGGTCCTCCGGACAAAACAGCACCGTTTGCAGCACCCCGGAAAGCTCTCCGGCGGTGCGCTTTTTTGCCCCGTTTCGGAAAATCTGCCGCCGCCCGGGGAACAGCAGCCACCGGAGGGTCTGGTCCCGATCCTGAGAATGGACTTCTCCGTAAATTTCCCCGAATTCCGCCCCGAATCGGATCATTTCCGAATTTTTCTGGGCCCGGAAGCTGTGCCCGCTGCCTAAGTAGCTGACGGCCTCCAAAAGATTGGTTTTCCCCTGGGCATTGTCTCCCACGATGAGATTCACGCCCGGATCCAAATTCACGCTTGCTTCCCCGTAATTCCGGAAATCCCGGAGGGACAATTTATTCAGCCGCATGGGCGGCGATCAGGAACCGGTGGCCCTGAAAAGCGAAGGTGTCCCCGGGGCAGAGCTTTTTGCCCCGCATGGTGCAGACTTCCCCATTGACCTTCACTTTTCCCTCCTGAATGACTTCCTTGGCCTGGCCGCCGCTTTCCATGATGCCGGAAAGCTTCATGGCCGCTTCCAGCTTGATGAACTCCGTATGGATCGTCAGATTATTTGGGGCCGGGGCCTTTTTCACGGTAACTTCCATGGTTTTCCTCCCGTTCTCAGCCGTTTTTGATCCGCACGGGCAGGACCATGTAGGCAAAATCATACTTGTTGTCGGCAGGGGTCAGGACGATGGGGCTCAGGCCGTTGGTCAGCTCCAGCACAACCTCCTCGCTGGGCACCGCCCGGAGCGCGTCGGAAAGATACCGGACGTTGAATCCGATCTCCAGTTCCTTGCCGTCTCCGGCGATGGCGCACCGGTCCTCGGCGGCGCCGATGGTGGTGTTGGTTTTCATCAGGAGGGTCTGATCCGAGAAAACGCAGCGCACGGGGCTTTTGTACTTCTCGGAAACGATCAGGCCCACACGGGAAATAGAGGAACTCAGGTCCCCCACATTGGCAGTCAGCTTGATGGGGCAGTCCGTGGGGACCACCTTTCGCCAATCCAGGAATTCACCCTCCAGCAGGCGGCAGACCACGGTGGCCCCGCCGATCTCAAAGAGAATGTGCTTGGGTCCCAGAGTGAAGCCCGCCGGCTCGTCGGTGTCCGTCAGAATCTTTTCGACCTCCTTCAGAGCCGGGCTGGGCACCACGAAATTCATGGTCCGTCCCGTGGACTCCGGGCAATGGAAGGTCCGCCGGGCCAGCCGGAAGCCGTCCACGGCAATGGTGGAAATGGAGCTGTCCTCCACCTCGAACTTCACGCCGGTATGGATGGGCCGGGACTGGTTGTCGGACACGGCGAAAATGGTCCCGGAGATCAGTTCCTTCAGCTTGTTCTGGGGGATATGCACCGGGCGGCCGGTATTCACGTCCGGCAGCTCCGGGTAATCCTCGGCGCTTTCGGCGGAGATATTGAAATGCGAAAATCCTGCCCGGATGGATACCTTGTAATTTTCGTCTACCACTACGGTGACGGGTCCTTCCGGCAGCTGCCGGACGATGTCGCCGAACAGCTTGGCGGGAAGGATACATTCTCCCGCTTCGGCCACCTCTGCGTCGATCTGATAGGAAATGGCGGTCTCCATATTATAGCCGGTGAGGTTCAGGCCGATGCCGGCCTTACAGAGAATGCCCTCCAGGACGGTAATGGTGCTCTTTTGGGCCACGGTTCGGCAGGCGATGTTCCAGCCCGCAGTGAGTATACTTTTTTCACAGGTGAAACGCATATGCTTCCTCCCTTTCTTGCTAAAAATTAAGATATATATTTATAAGTCATAGGTTTATGCAGTAATAAGAGTCGTAGGGGAAATTTATGTGGAAAACCCCATTTTATCCAGTCCCGTCAACGACTTTTTTTCCACAGGCTCTGTGTAAATTTTTTTACTTTTCCACAGCCCCGATTTTTCTCCCTGTGGACTTCCGGTTTTCCACAGGTTGTCTTTCCACATTTCACAGGGCTTGTGGAATTTTTTTGGGGTGGGAAAGGCCCGGGATGTTCACGGGGAAATTTTTCAGCGGGATGCAGTATCGATTTTATTTGTAGGGGCGGCGGCATGCCCCGATGCGCTCAAATTCCATACGCAGAAACAGTGAGGCGTTGCCTCCCGGCGTGTAGGGGAAGCCTTTTCTCTGTCCCGTCAGTCCCTGCGTCGATTTTTGTCGCCCGGTCAATTCAGGTTGGCGGGCGAGGCGTGCCTCGCCCCTACACTTAAGAAACGATACTGCCCGCCATTCCTTACAAACTGGAATTGATATTTGCCGTAATATCCCGCAGGTTGTTCTGGATATTGCTGTCGCCTTTTTTCAGGGCCATTTCGACCTTCCGGATGGCGTACAGAATGGTCGTATGGTCCCGGTTGAATTCCTTGCCGATGTCCGGCAGGCTCAGGTTTGTCATTTTCCGGATGAGATAGCAGGCCACCTGCCTTGCCTCCGTGACACCCTTGCTCTTCAGGGTTCCCCGAATGGTGCTTTCCTCCACGGAATAGAACTTGCACACCTGCGTAATAATGATGCTGGGGGTGGGGACGGCGTTGCCCTCGTTCTTGAACATATCGTCAATGGCCCGGGTTACATTTGGAAGGTCCAGGGGCATATCGTTCAGGTCCCGATAGGCTAAAATCTTCTTCACCGTGCCTTCGATCTGACGGACGTTGTTGGTCACATTGACGGCAATGTAGTTGCACACGTCGTCGCTCAGGTCCAGTCCCAGGTTCTGGGCCTTGTTTTTCAGGATGGCCATACGGGTCTCATAATCCGGCGGCTGGATGTCCGCCAGCAGACCCCACTCAAACCGGGTCTTGAGCCGGTCCTCCAGGGTCAGCATATCGCTGGGCTTCCGGTCGGAGGTCATGACGATCTGCTTATGTTCCTCGTAGAGCTTATTGAAGGTATGGAAAAATTCCTCCTGGGTGGATTCCTTACCGGCGATGAACTGAATATCATCAATCAAAAACAGGTCCGCTTCCCGGTATTTGCTGCGGAATTCGATATTTTTGCCGCTTTGGATGGCGGCAATCAGTTCATTGGTGAACTCGTCGCCCTTGATGTAGACCACCTTCGCATCGGGCTTGCGCTTTCTGATGCCGTTGGCAATGGCATAAAGCAGATGCGTCTTGCCCACACCGGCGGGACCGTAGAGGAACAGGGGATTGTAGACCTCGCCGGGATGGTTGGTGACGGCAATGGCGGCCCCGTGGGCAAACCGGTTGGAGGGGCCCACGATGAAGGAATCGAAGGAAAACTGGGGGTTGAAATCCATGGAGGTGGAGGGCTGGGCGGAGCGGTTCTTGTAGGCGTTCAGCTCCTCGTCTCCGAATACCACCAGTTTTGCGTCGGAATTGAAAATTTCCTTCAGGGCGTCCTGAATATATTCGGTGCAGCGCTTTTTGATGATCTCCCGGCGGAAGTCCGAGGAGGAGTAGAGGATGAGCTGGTCGTCGGTGAGCTCCACCACCTCCGCATCATCGAACCAGGCCGATACGGTCACGGCCCCCAGCCGTTCTTCCATATTGCTTAAAACCTTGGCCCAGACATAGGCGGATGAATACATTTTTTTCTCTCCTTTCTAAGGAGATTTTCCGGAAGTTCCGACAAAATTTTCTCCATTAGAGGCATAATCTCTCAACCTAAATTGTAACACACTTTGCCGTTGTTTTCAAGGTTAATTTGTCGAAGCGTGCGCAGGAGAAGAAGAATTCCCCCGGAAAGGGGCTTAGAAGCCCCCAGAGAGAACTTTTTGCCGCTCAGGTTTCGTCAGCTGGCGGGCGAGGCGTGCCTCGCCCCTACCGTGCCACGCCGGGGAATTTTTCCGAAATACGGACCATTTCCCGCAAATGGGCATAAAAAATCCCCGGAAGCATTTCTGCTTCCGGGAGTTTTATACTTAGTCAGCCACGTAGGGCAGCAGAGCGATCTGACGGGCACGCTTGATGGCGCCGGTCAGGTCCCGCTGATGGGCGGCGCAGGTACCGGTGGTACGGCGGGGCAGGATCTTGCCGCGCTCGGACAGGTAACGGCGGAGCTTTGCGGTGTCCTTATAATCAATGCTGGTGACCTTGTCCACGCAGAATGCGCAAACCTTGCGGCGCTTGCGGGGACGAACACGCTGTTCGTTAGCCATGGATGAAAAACCTCCTTCTTAGCATTTGTGAAAAAGTTCTTAGAAGGGCAGCTGTGCGTCGTCATCCTCCAGGGACGCAAAATCCGATGCGCCGGAGGACGGGGCGGAATAGCCGCCGAAGTTGCCGGAAGAAGCAGGAGCGGAATGGGCGTTATTGCCGTAATTGGAATAACTGTTGTTTCCGCCGTAATTGCCGCCGGCGCTGGCGCCGTCGGAATCCCGCTTGCTGTCGCCGAAATACACGTTGTCTGCAACGATTTCGGCGCTGCGGCGATTGTTGCCGTCCTTATCCGTCCACTGACGGATCTGCAGACGGCCGGAAACCACTGCCATGCGGCCCTTGGTGAAATACTTGGAGACGAACTCTCCGGTCTGACGCCAGGCGACACAGTCAATGAAATCCGTTTCCCGATTGCCGCCATCCTTGGGGGCAAAATCGCGGTCCACCGCCAGCGAGAAGCTGGCCACCGCAATACCGCTGCCGGTCCGGCGCAATTCGGGGTCACGGGTCAGGCGACCCATGACGACAATGTGGTTGAGCATAGAAATGCCTCCTTACTCTGCCACGACGGTGGTCAGGCAGCGCAGGACGCCGTCGGTGATCTTCATCACACGCTCCAGCTCGGCGGGGAACTCGGGCTTGCTCTCATAGTTCATGAGAACGTAGTAGCCTTCCATCAGGTCGTTGATGGGATAAGCCAGACGGCGCTTGCCCCACTCGTCCACGTTGGACAGGGTACCCTCCGCTTCCACCATTGCCTTGAACTTTTCCACAAGTGCGGCGATGCCCTCTTCGCCCTGAGCAGGGTCGATGATGTAAAGCACCTCGTACTTACCGGTGATCTTAGCCATGTTGTTGCACCTCCTTTTGGACTTTTGGCCCCCGGACGCGCCGGGAGCAAGGATGCCTGTTGCACAGGCTCTCATATTATACGGGAAGAATTTCCGGCTGTCAAGTGTTTTTTCGGGAAATTCGGGGGAAAGCCCGAAGATTTGTTCATAAATTGGCTATATTTTGTTTTCAAATCCGACACGGCCCGTTCAAAACCCCCGATTATTCTATGATCAGAAGGTCGGCGGAAGCCGTGAGCCGACGGCCTTCACTCCGTAGATCCTCTTTTCTACCTCTCTTCTTTCTAATCCCTTTCTGTAAGGAACCCCCGGTGCCTGCAAGCACCGGGGGTTTCTTGCTTTTTACAAGAGAAAAGAGAAAAGAAAAGAGCCGAAATGCCCTGCGGGGCGGGATGCAGGAATGGCGAGGCACGGTAGGGGCATGCCGCCGCCCCTACAAATAAAAACGGGGGTACCTACCGCCCCGCATCCGTCATGGGCTAAGGCCCATGACACCTTCTCCCACAAAATTCACTCTATTTTTGGAAAAAACCGAATTCTTTCCAGGTTTCGACGTTATTCTTGAATTTTTCGTGATATTATGTCACCGAGGTCAGAGACGTGAGCCGCAGAGCGGCCACGGTAGCATCGTCGCATCCGCCTGCGCCCGGCAGGAAAGCCTCCGCCAGCGCCTCCGGGCTTCCCGTCAGACAGGCCGGGACCTCTCCCCCGGCTCCGTCGCTCCGCAGGATCAGCGTCTCGCCCCGGCGCAGGGACAGCCGCTCCACCGTTTCCCGGCCCTCCGGCACGGAGAGCCCCGGAGGCGGGGTGGCTGTCCCCATTTGCTCGGCCCCCGCCTCCGTCACCAGATAGCTGGCCGGGGAACCCCACTTGTACAATGTCCCACGGCCCGTATCCAGAGAAATTTCCGCCAGATCGATGCTCACCGCCCCCGCCCGGCCCCGGAGGGCGCAGAGACTGTTCAGGCTCCGCAGGGCGTGGTCTGCCGGGAAGCCCCCGCTCAATAGTCGCCGCAGCATCCGTCCGGCGGCGTTGCCGTCCTCCACGGCCCCCGGCCCGGTACCCATGCCGTCGCACAGAATCAGGTAAAACCGGCACTCCGTCCCGGCGAACCAGAAGCACCGGTCCCCGTTTTCCCCCTCCGGCCGGTTGGCCCGGATGGCTACCCTCGCCTCATACAGAGGGCTGCGTTCCCGGCATCGGCGTCCCAGCAGGTCCGAAAGGTCCCGGAGATAGTCCGCCAGGAACTGATATTGCTGGATCACCGCCTCCCGATACTCTTTTTGGCGGTGATGGTCGGCAGTCAGAAGCCGGTATTGCTCCTGCTGCCGCCGCAGCTCCAGAAGCAGCCGGCTCCGCTTCCGGCAGGCGGCGGGCAGGTCCGATTCCGTGACCCCCGGCTTTTTCAATAGCCCCGGGTCCAGTTTTCCGATGGACTCCCGGACGGGACAGGGCTTCCGGCAAGGGCAGTTGCCGCAGGACCGCTCCCCCAGCCGCTGCATCAGCGCCTCGGCGTCGATGACCGGCTCCGCCGCCTCCAATAAAAGCTGCTCGGCATTGGCCATGACCCCGGCGGCCATTTCCAGCCGCACCTGGGCAATGCCCAACTCTCCCCGCTTGGGGTGGGCATCGGGCAGTCCCGGAACCGTAACCCCCAAAATGCCCCCAAGGCACAAAGGGACCATGGGCAGCAATTCCCCGCCGAAAACACGGGTGAACATCAGATAAATGACCCCGGCGGCCGCCGCACGGGGATATTTCCCGGTTTTCGGCAGAAATCTGGCAAAAAATGCCAGACAGACCACCGCCGAAATGGGCACCGGCCCGCTCTGGGCCAGGTCCACGGCAAGCCCCGCCATGGCTGCGGCAGGAAAAGCCCCGGCAGCGGCCAGCCCTCCGGCCAGCAGCAGTCCCGGATTCAGAGCCGGGACGGCGTTCAGCTGCGCCAGCGCCAGCGCGGCAAAGCCCCAGGCCAGCCACCTTGCCACCGGGTCCTCGTTGGCAAGCACCCGGAAGGAGACTTCCGTCACGGCGGCGGCCAGGAGGGTCTGCAAAAGATAAATTTCCAGGGGCGTTTCATCCTTTAACCACAGCCTTGCCCCTACGCCGCAGGCAGCGACGATCAAACTGGCCATGGCATCCATCAGCCGCCGCGGCCCCTGATCCCCCAGAAGGAGGGCGGCCAAAGTCCCGGCCCCCATCCAGAGCATGGGCAGGAATCCTGCGCTTCCCCAGAAGATCCGATACCCCAGCGCCCCGCCGGTGGCCACAAGCACCGCAGGCCACCCGGATCCGGCGCACAGCAGGCCCAGGCTCAGGGGCAGCGGAAAATTTTCCACGGCGGCGGCGGACAGTACCAGCGCCCCGGCGAACCAGCCCACGCCCCGGGCGAGCCGCCGGAACCAGGTCCGGCGCAGCAGCCGGAGCAGGTCCAGCCGCCCCCGGCGGACGTAAGTTTGAAGGGAAGTCATCATAAGTAGCCCTGCCTTTCCAAGAAGATGGTAGGGACAAGGGTATCACACCGGATAAAATTTTCCTGTCGGAACGGGTGCAGGGAAAAGAAAAAAGCCCGCTCCGGCAGGAGGGGGCTTGTGTACAGACTTCCGGCGAACTTTTGTGGGGCGGTGGCATGCCCCGATGCGCCAACCTGGGACGTTTGAGCGGATGAAATCGACGCAGGGGCTGACGGGTCAGAGAAAAGCCTTCCCCTGGAGGGTGGTGCTCCGCGCAGCGAATCAAAAATCTATATGACTGCCGGTGGCAGTCATACCTCTACTACGGTGTCACGGGCCATAGCCCGTGACGGATGAGGTCGAAGGTAAAAGTGTTGTACCATCCCATGGTGATAATCGTTCGTTTCGACCTCATCAGTCAGCCCTTGCGGGCTGCCAGCTTCCCCTCCAGGGGAAGCCTTTGCTCAGAAGTACCAACTCCCTACCCCTTATCCAAGCAAGCCCCCTCTATATGAGGGGGCCAAGGAATCCTGTCTTACTCCGCCATGACGGTTCCGTCGGCATGGAACAGGGGCAGCTTTTCCAGGTAAATGAGGTCCTCCCGGTCCTGGGCGTCGCCCTCGGCCAGAATGGCCATCCGGCCGCAGATGGTGCCGCCGGCCTTGCGGACCAGGGCTTCCAGGGCGTTCAGGCTCTCGCCGGTGGAGATCACGTCGTCTACAATGAGGATTCTTTTGCCCTTCATCATGGCCGCATCCTCGCCGTCCAGATACAGGTGCTGCTCATGGTCGGTGGTGATGGAGCGCACGTCCACCTGGAAAATGTCCCGCATATAAAGCTTGGCGCCCTTCCGGGCCAGCACATACCGGGCATCCCCGTGCTGCCGGGCCATTTCGTGGGCCAGCGGAATGCCCTTGGCCTCGGCGGTGAGAATGTAATCGTACTCCGGGGCCTTTTTCAGCAGATCCCTGGCGCAGGCCACGGTCAGCTCCGGGTCGCCGAAAATAACGAAACCTGCGATGGACAGATCCTGATTCACCGGACAGATGGGAAGGTCTCGTTCCAGACCGGCAACAGTCATGTGATAATACATGGGTGAACGCTCCTTTTTTATGTTAAATTGCAATGGAATCACGTTGTTTCGGGCCAAAGCCCGCACAGCCTATATAGTACCCCGCCAAAGGAAAATTGTCAAGGTGAAAGGGAGGAGATTTGGAAGGGAACCCCTACCGGCGGGGCACGGTAGGGGCGGCGGCATGCCCCGATGCGCTGGAATTCCATACGTCGAACCGGCGGGGCGTATGCCTCCCGGCGTGCAGGGGGAGGTGGCACCGAAGGTGCCGGATGAGGGGCGGGATGCAGGATCGTTTTTGCGTGTAGGGGCGGCGGCATGCCCCGCCCGCTCGAATTCTATACGCAGAAGCAAACGTGGCGTGACGGAGGGAGTGTGCTACCGTTAGAAGTAGAGACTTTCGGTTTCAGAGAAAAGCCTCACCTGTGTAGGGGGAGGTGTCTGTCCATAGGGCGGACAGCCCCACTTGTGAGGGGGCCAAGCGCCGTACCGGCCTAATTTGCCCCCTTGGCCAAGGCGGCGATGGCTTCAGCCAGGGGCGTCATGGCACGGAGGGCCTCGTCATGGCTGTTTCCGGCGGCGCCTACTTCAATGAGCAGTGCCCCCGGGGACAGGTCCTGGTTATACCGTTGGT